>JACCXL010000335.1 GCA_013697015.1 Chthoniobacterales bacterium
GGCGGTTACGGATACGGGGGCGGGTCAGTCGTAGTTTCGAGTGGCAGTCGTTCGTATTATCGGCCCGGCTATGTGCGATCGTCGCACCCCCGGCGTCATCGCCGGGGTCGACATGCTCGGCCAACTCCGACGCCCGGGACTTAGAGCGCGCCGTCGTTTGTCGCGGATCAACGCCGGCAGACGGTCAGTTACGTTCGCGCTTTTAGGGCCGCCCGCGCCGCGACGACTTCTTTCTCTTCGGTCGCGCTGAGAACGGGCACGCGCAACCCCAATGCGCGCATTCGTTCGATCACAACCGAGGAAACGACGAGGCGCGTGAACCATTTGTGGTCCGCCGGGACAACATACCACGGCGCAAACTCGGTCGCCGTGTTCTGCACCATCTGCTCATAGGCGGTCATGTACTGGCCCCACAATTTACGCTCCTTGAGATCGCCTTTCTCGAACTTCCAATTTTTCTCCTTCTCATCGAGCCGATCGAGTAATCGCTTTCGCTGTTCTTCGGGCGAAACGTGCAGAAAAAACTTGAGCACGACCGTTCCGCTGCGCGTGAGGTGGCGTTCGAAATCGTTGATGCTTTGGAATCGTTCTGCCCAAATATTTTTCGGCAGCAAAGGTTTCGGCAGGCCCTGCTTCTCGAGGAATTCGGGATGCACGCGCACGACCAGGACCTCCTCGTAGTAGCTGCGGTTGAAGACGCCAATCTCCCCGCGGTGCGGCAGCACGTTCGAAGCGCGCCACAGGAAGTCGTGGCTTAATTCCGCCGGGCTTGGCGCTTTAAAGGTCGCGACGCGGCAGCCCTGCGGATTCACTCCCGATAACACATGTTTAATCGTGCCATCCTTCCCCGCCGCATCCATCGCCTGGAAAAGCAACAAGACCGACCATTCGTTCTGCGCGTAAAGTAGCTCCTGTAGTTCGCAAAGCGCGGTGACAGCGGCGCCGGATGCGTCCACGGCCTTATCCTTCGACTTGAGGCCCGCCGTATCGCCGGGATTCACTTTGCTGAGGCGGAACTTCGCATCGCTTACGCAATAACGCCGGGCCAGCTCCGCGTGGGGGAAGGAGGCCATAGGTCAGTCGCTAACGTACACCGACGGAGGGGCGCAGGACATCATGATGCTCATTTGCAGCGAGATGCGGCTTTACCGCTTCGGTTTCGTTTCGTGATCAAGCATCTCGGCTCGCATCGTCCGTGCATCGACGCGGGCGATCCGCTTCTCCAGCGCGCGCGGGAAAAGCGAAAAATGCGGGATCTCACAAAGGTATTCCGCGACGCACCAAATGTTTTGCTCCGAGGTCATCCATGCGAGGTGATCAAAGCGCTTCAAATCTACTGGACGCGAATAGCGCCGCAGTGTCCGTTCGCCGCGCAGGTTGAAATAGATTGGGAAATAACTGAGCGCAAGTTCGCGTAAATTACGGTAGACCGGTTGCCGATCGCGGCAGCCGGTGAAGTTCGACTTCGCGATCGCACCCCAATGTCCTCGCAGACGATAGATCGCGATGACGTGATCAGTGTCCTGCTCGGCTTCCAGATCGAGCAGGAGCGGTTTGAAGCCGAGGACGCGGAGCGCCGCTGCCGCGAAGGTCGCCCCCTCCAGGCAATGCGCGGTTCGCTCTCGCAAGACCTTCCGCGGCGACCATGAAGAGAGCGCATGATGATAGGGCAGCGAGTCGAGAAAACGCTGAATTCCAACGGGTGTTTTCAATCCGCGCAGCGTGCGCAGCTCCGCAGCCGTGAAGGCGTCCGCGACGGTCCGATTTATCCTCACTGCCAGGATTGCGCGTTTGTCACCGCGCCGCTCCGCTCTTTTCGTTGACCCCGGTGCCGAGCCACTTCGCATACCAGTCCAGGTAACGCTTATAACGATCGATGATGTAGCTCGGCTTCGTCAGCCGGTGGAATTGTCCGGGATAAATGACCAGCTCGGTCGGCACGCCGCGTGTGCGCAGCGCCTGGTACATCTGTTCGGTGTTGAGGAGCGGGACGTTGAAATCGTTTTCGCCGCAAAGGAAAAGCGTCGGCGTCTTGATTTTGTCGGCGTGGAGAAAGGGATACGAGATGCGCGTCCACGTGTCGGGATTGTTCCACGGCGACCCGAGTTCATTCTCGTAATCGCGGATGTATTGATCGGTGCCGTAGCCGGCAAGAACATTCGAGATCGAAGCGCCGCTCGTCGCCGCTTTGAAGCGGGTCGTCGTCGCGATCAGATAATTGGTGGAGATTCCGCCGTAGCTCCATCCGCCAACTCCGAGGCGGTCGGGATCTGCGAGCCCGCGAGCGATCGCGTCATCTACGGCGGCAAGATCATCTTCCACATCGCGGTGTCCCCAGTCGGCGTAGATCCCCATCGCATAGTCGGTGCCGCGGCCCGTACCCCCGCGCGGATTTGGCAGAATGACCAAATAGCCGTTTGCGGCGAAGAGCTGCGCCTCGAAGTTGAACTCATTCGCATGCTGAGATTGCGGGCCGCCGTGCGGGCGGAGCAATCCGGCGTTCTTTCGCCCCGGCGTTTCCTCAACTGGGCGAACAACAAACCCGTGCACCTCGGTGCCATCCGCGCTCTTGAATTTCGTCTCTTCCACGCGACCGAGGCGGACCCGCGCCATGAAGGCGTCGTTCTGTTTCGTCAGGCAACGCAGTCCGCCCGTTTCCGCCGCGAAAATCTCGTAGGGCCGATCGGGCGTGCTCGTGCGCACGATGATTTTACCGGCCGGCGCGACGTCGTATGCCGTCGTTGTGCGGCGTCCTCCGGCGACAATTTCCGGCGCGCCTCCCGCTAGCGGAACGCGCGCGACACTGGCGCCGCCATCATCTTCCAGGACGATAAAAATGGATTTCCCATCGGCGGACCAATGCGGCTGGACGACATTTCGATCAAGCTTCTCCGTCAGCACCCGCGCTTCGCCGCCACCGGCTGGAATCACGGCCAGCGCGTGGACTGCGTATTCGATTTTCTTCGGGGCGCCGCCATGAATGTAGGCGATCGATTTGCCGTCCGGACTCCACGCGGGCGCGCTCTCCCAATCCGGATTCGGATCAGCCTCGGGCGATGTCGTCAGCTGACGCTCCTTCGCTCCGGGCCGCGCGGCGATCACATAGACGTCCCAATTGTCGGTGCGATCAGGATCGTCGCCGCGCTTCGTCACGAATGCGATCTCGCTGCCATCGGGCGACCACGCCGGCCAGAGATCGTCATGTTTGCCCGCAGTGAGCGGCTCAATTTTGCGCGTCGCGAGATCGAGGAGGTTGAGATGCGAGTAGCGCTCGGTGAGATAGCCTTCGATGTCTTTCTTGAAAAAGAGCCGGTCGATCACGAGCGGAAGCACGGTTTTCTTCTCCTTCTCCTTGGCGACGGCATCGCGTGGGTCGGGATCATGAATGACGAGCGCGATGCGCTTCGAATCCGGCGCCCACGCGAAATCATCGATACCGCCTTTCGCTTCCGTCAGCCGTTCGGCTTCGCCGCCACCGGTCGCCATGATCCAGAGCTGATCATTCTCGTTCTCATCAAGTCGGCTGGAGAGAAATGCCAACCACTTTCCGTTCGGACTCCACCGCGGATGCGACTGCTTGTTTTCGCCGAAGGTGAGCGCCCGATTCTCCGATCCATCCCACTTCACGAGCCACAGATTCTTCGCCTGTTTATCTTTCGCGAGATCCATCGTTTTGACCACGTACGTGATGAGATTTCCGTCCGGCGAAAGCTGTGGCTCATCCACCTCGCGAATGGCCGCCGCATCGTCTGGTTTCAACACCCGCGGCGGCTCGGCGAACAGCGGAGACACGATCGCGGTGCAGACGAGAGCGGTCGTAAAAGCGGTTACCAAGACGCCGCGCAGCCGATGGAGTAGTAACGTTCCGTAGTTCATAAGAGAGTGAAGACGAGAGGTTATTGTGAACGTCCGCCGAAGAAAAAGAACTTCTTCACCGACGATCGTGATTACGATCAGGGGAACGAACGCCGCTCGCAAACGTTAGTCGAACCGCAATCTCTCTTGCCGCAAGTGCGGCGATGCTGCTCGAATGCACACGCGCCGGCTTCGAGCGCCCGCTCATCTCCGCGCCGTTCCGCGCTTCAAACTGCTTGACCGTTTCTCGCGTGGCCGGATTGATCGAGCCAATCGCCATTCACAATTCTAAGCGACTTACGCCTGTCATAGAAGTCGGCGGGCAAACGGACGAACGGCGTGAGCGCTTTAGATTGTGCAAAAAGTGAGGACTGATACCCCAATGCTTCCCGCGTAAGACGCAAATCACGGAAATTATATTTGACCTGAGAAAAAAGCATAGGACAATTCAAACCACCATAGGTTTTATCACTTCCCAAGCATCGCCACATACAGTCAAAGCTTATGTAATATAAGAGGCGGAAATGAAATTATCATTACTCATATTTCTGGCATCGATAGGCTTAGGCCTTGCTCGACAGGAAAATGACAATCCCACTCCCACTCTGACACTGAAACCCGCACCCACACCGACTCCAACACCGAACCTAACCGACGACTTCAACGATAATCTTCGAGACGCCACGAAGTGGTCTATCGGTCTGCTCAATAAGGATCAGTCCCAATGGGACCCAAACGTGCCGGTTCTGGAGCAGAACGGGCAGTTGCAGATCAAGCCCCTCGCGAACACCACCGGTAACCACTACAGCGGCTACGTTTCAGTGAATTCGTGGAACATGACCGGTGCCCAGGCCAGCGTCGAAGTGGTGCAAACTACGAACGGCCCGGGAATGTGCCTGGTGCTCGGGATCGATTACAATAACTGGTACCGTATTGCCTTCTCCGCCGGCTCGCTTTTGCTGGAAGATCAGGTGGGTGGTGTGCACCGGACGGTGACTATTGCCTATAATGCGACGCAGCATCGCTTTTGGCGCATTCGGCACGATTCCGTGGCAAACCAGATTGTCTTCGAGACAAGTCCGGACAGGACGACGTGGACCATACGGCGTCAGATCGCGAGAAATCTTGCTGTTACATCGATGAAAGCTGAGCTGACGGCTGGTACCTATCAATCAGTCGCTTCACCCGGCACGGCGATCTTCGATAATTTCCAGCTCACACCCACACCCACACCCACACCCACACCAACTCCAACACCGACACCGACACCCACGCCGACACCAACACCAACACCAACTCCAACCCTAACCCTAACCGACGACTTCAACGATAATGTTCGCGACGCGACGAAGTGGTCTATCGGTCTGCTCAATAAGGATCAGTCTCAATGGGACCCAAACGTGCCGGTTCTGGAGCAGAACGGGCAATTGCAGATCAAGCCCCTCGCGAACACCACCGG
>JACCXL010000363.1 GCA_013697015.1 Chthoniobacterales bacterium
CGAACGCCCACGCACAAACCACGGCGATGGGAAAACCGACGATCGCGAGCAGAACGACCAGCCTAACGACCGAGTTGGGAATGTCGAAAAAGGGAAAGACCTGCGTCGCGACCTGGATGAGCAACCAGGCCACGACGACGTAGGCGACTGCGACGCTGTATACACGGCGCCGTTTCAGCTCGGCGAAGAAGCTCTTGTAATCCACGGCGCGCGCTCGAAGAGAGGCCCTTTACCGTAGCCTGTCGATTAAAATTCGCGTTGGCCATATCTCGATGTTCGCAAAAGGGTTATTAATCTTCTTCCAAGCCGCCGCTGGGGCCAACTGGTGGACTGGATCGCTTTGCTGCATCCAGAACAACCGGACTTACTCGCTCGTTGAGAGCGGTCAGAAGAGCCGGAGCGAGCGGCGAAAACGCGTGCAAGTAATCCACATCGAGCGCTTCCAGAAGCTGCCACGTGCTGTCTGCGAGAGTTTCTCCTCGATGCGGTAACAGATGCCATCTTCGTCCGCCCCACGCGCCATCAGCGCAATCGATGATTCTATCGACAAGTTCATCGAAGCATGGTGAGGCTGAGGGAAACGAAATGCCGTCGAAGAGGAAACCATGCCGCGTCGGTCGGTTTCGTACGAAAATGCTGTACGTCTGGCGGGTCATCACGCTATCGTCATGCCACAGTAGGCCGGAACTGGCAGTCGTGCCGGTGGCTCCGACTTAACGCTCTATCGCGTCGGAAACTTGTCGGACAAATTCACACCGGTTTCGGATTGTGCGATACTGTGCGAAAGCGTGGGCAGGGTTGGATTCGAACCAACGAAGGCGTAAGCCAGCGGATTTACAGTCCGCCCCGTTTGGCCACTTCGGTACCTACCCGTGGGCGCGAGCGATCATATAGGCTCGCCCTGTGCACGCCGCAAGTCACCATTGCCCCGGCGTTTTTTGGAACGATGAAGCTCCCGATGCGCTATGAAGCGTGCCCGAAAAACTGCGCGATTGATTGGACCACGTAGCGTTGCTGCTCTCGCGCCAGGCCCGGAAAGATGGGAAGCGCGAGCGTCTCGCGCGCGGCGCGCTCCGTCTCCGGCAGGTCCCCAGCGCGGTAGTCCAAATAGGCGAAGCATTTCTGCTCGTGCAGCCCGACCGGGTAATAAATTGCGGTACCGATCTCGCTGCGAGAAAGCTGCTCGCGTAATTCGTCGCGACGCGGCGTGCGTATCACATACTGATGATAAATGTGATGATTGGTTGCGCCACTCTCTCGAAATGGCTCGAGCGGCAGAGAGACGTAGGCCGCCAGGTCGTAACGCTGGAATTCTTCGCGATAAAAATCCGCTGCCGCGCGGCGCGCTGCGGACCAGGCGTCCAGGCAAGGCAATTTCACATTCAGAATGGCAGCCTGGATCTCATCGAGCCGGAAATTGCCGCCGATGAAGTGGTGGTAGTAACGCGGCTCCATCCCGTGCTGCCGACAAACCCGAAGCGCCTGCGCGAATTGGCCGTCGCGACAAATCACCATCCCGGCGTCCCCGGCGGCGCCAAGATTCTTGGACGGATAGAAGCTAAAATAACCGACTTCCCCCATCGTACCTGCCTGCGCCACGCCTTCAGGAAGCGGGCACTGCGCGCCGATCGCCTGCGCTGCGTCTTCGATGACGCGGAGATGATGCGTCCGGCCGATCGCCAGCAATGCGGCCATGTTGCAGCACAACCCAAACAGATGAACCGGCACAATCGCCCGAATTGTGTTGCCATCCGCATCGACGGGTCTGCCTTCACCGTCTGCTCCTTTATCCGCGAGAAAGCGTTCGACCGCCTCG
The DNA here is from genome assembly GCA_013697015.1 of Chthoniobacterales bacterium. Lineage (GTDB taxonomy): Bacteria > Verrucomicrobiota > Verrucomicrobiia > Chthoniobacterales > UBA10450 > JACCXL01. The sequence continues at coordinate 1,817 of JACCXL010000363.1, forward strand.
GGCGACAAGTTGAACGTGTCCGGATCGATATCGACGAAGATCGGTTTCGCTCCCACTCGCGCGATGCATCCTGCGGTTGCGAAAAAAGTGTAGGCCGACGTGATCACAGCGTCGCCAGGGCCTATTTTCATCGCCATCAAAATGGCGAGGAGTGCGTCGGTCCCGGAGGAAACACCGATCGCGTGGGGCGTCCCGCAGAAAACAGCGATCGCCTTCTCAAAGCGGGCTACTTGCGGGCCCAGGATGAAATTTTGAGAGGAGAGCACTTCGTCGACTGCCGCGCGGATCGGCTCCGCCAGCGCGCGATACTCCTCGCTTAGATCCAAGAGCGGTACGCGCATGCGCCGCTAAATTGGCAGCTTCGCTCTCTGCTTCAATCCCAACTTTGTGGCCGGTTAGCTTCGTTGACCGATTCGCCCCTATCAGCTACGGTCGATGGCATGTCGTTGATCCGTGGGCTCTTTTGGATCGTGCTGTTTGCCTTCTTTACCTTCTGTTTCGTGGTCCTCTTCGAATACGGAACACATGATTTCGCGAACGGATTCCAGAAGGAATTCGAACGCGTGAAAGCTTTCGCCAAAGAAGCGACGACGAAGCCGGCGAAAACCGACAAGGCGAAAAAGTAGCGAGCGCCTCGCGCTACTCGACGAACTGGACCTCGACTCCGCGTTCGAGGTAGCCGCGTTCGCGAGCCGTATTCAAAAAAAGGCGGATCGCCGCGCGGCCGCTCTCGCCATAATCGCGCGTGTAATCGTTGACATACATACCGATGAACTTGCTCGCCAGGCCTTCACCCATGTCTCTCGCGTACGGCATTGAGTGACGCACCGCTTCCTCGCGATGGCTGAGTCCGAAATCGATGCTCGCGCGCATGATGGAAAGCAGATCCTGCTGAATTGAAAGCGGTATGTCTCGCCGCAGCACATTCCCGCCGAGGGGGAGCGGCAGCCCGGTCTCACGTTTCCACCATTCACCCAAGTCCACGATCTTCGTAAACCCGGAATGTGCGTAGGTGAGCTGCCCTTCATGAATGATCAGACCAGCCGAAGCGCGGGCTGCTTTGACCGCGGCGAAAATTTCGTCAAACGGGACGACGATGAAATCAAAATCGCCCAGGTAGATTTGCAGCGCGAGATATGCGCTCGTCATCGTCCCCGGGATCGCGATGCGACGACTTCGCAGCCAAGCGCGAATCTCCTGATCTGACGCGTCCGCCGCCAGGCCAGCCGCGTCGGTAGCCACAATCATCGGGCCGTAGCCATCGCCCATGCTCGCTCCGCACGGGAGAAGCGCATAGCGTTCGCTCAGATAGGCGTAGGCATGGATCGAAATGGCAGAGATGTCTAATTCGCCCCGCAACGCGCGCTCATTCAGGGTCTGAATATCTTCGAGCCGATGCTCAAATTGATAGCCCCGCAGATCGATTTTCTTTTCCGCCATCGCGTAGAACATGAAGGCGTCATCCGGATCAGGAGAATGCCCAAGCGTAAAAACGCGCGAATCGACTGACATGATGCGCGCACGCTAGCTGTGAGCGCCCTGGCCCGCAACGCGCCTGCCGGGCGCGACTGGTTGCAGTTTGCGTTGGCAGAGCCAATCCGATAGCCTGCGTGCGGATGGCAAAATCGGTTCTGGGCAAAGGTCTTGGCGCGTTGATCAGCGCTCAGCCGTCACTCACGCGCATTGACGCCGAGCCCGGCGAAAGAATTCAGCAGGTGCCGCTGGAGAGTATCGTGCCGAGCCCGTTGCAGCCGCGGAAGGATTTCCCACGCGACGCGTTGCTGGAGTTGGTCGATTCCATTCGCCAACAGGGGATCATCCAGCCGCTCATCGTTCGCCATGTAGAAGGAAAGAACGAGTTGATCGCGGGCGAACGCCGTTGGCGCGCCGCTCAGGAAGCGGGACTGGTCGAGGTACCGGTTATCGCTCGCCGGGCCACTGACCTCGAGGTGCTCGAACTCGCGTTGATCGAGAATCTGCAGCGCGCCGATCTCAATCCAATCGAGGAAGCGCAGGCTTACGCGCGACTCGCGGGTGAATTTGGTATGCGGCAGGAAGACATCGCCAGCAAAGTCGGGCGTAGCCGTGCGGCCGTGGCCAATTCGATGCGCCTGCTCGATTTGCATTTGCAAATTCAATCCTGGATCACGCAAAACCTGCTCAGCGTTGGTCACGCCAAGGTCTTGCTCGCATTAAAATCGCAGGAAGAACAACAGGCGGTGGCGGAGACTGTTCTCCGCCGTAGTGCCACGGTGCGGGACACGGAGCGGCTCGTCGCCCGACAACTCGGCACTGCGCGACCTCGTCGTAAGCGGCACCATCTCGCCACCACCGTCACTTCAGCCGCTTTGGAGGACTTGCAAAATCGTCTGCAACAGCATCTCGGGACGCGGGTCACGCTGCATCACGGCGACAAACGCGGCCGCATTGAGATCGAGTACTATGGGAATGACGACCTGCAGCGCGTGCTGAGCGCTCTCGGCCTCCCGGCGAGCGAGGCGTAGGGCCGCGCAAACGAACTGCGCGATGGAGCGAGGCGCCGCAGCCAAATTCATTGTGATGGCGGCATTGAGCGGAATGATTGGCTGCGAGTCGAAGGTGGCCACAGCGGTTCCTCCCCCAGCGCACATTTGGGAGGAGTTTTCGGGAGAAAAAGCCCTCGAGCACGTTCGTCGTATGCTTGATTTCGGTCCGCGACCACCGGGTTCGAACGCGCTCGAAAAATCCCGCGCCTACATCACTGCGCAGCTCGAAAGTTCGGGCTGGAAAGTGACGCGGCAGGCGTTCGAGGACGACACCCCCGTAGGAAAAGTGCACTTCGTGAATTTGATCGCGACCTTCGCGTCCAGGAAGACCAGCGGCGATCCTCTTTTTCTCGTCTGTTCGCATTACGACACGAAGACCTTCGAAACGGTTGAGTTCGTTGGAGCCAATGATGGTGGCTCCAGCACTGGCGCCCTTTTGGAGCTGGCGCGTGTACTTAGCCGGGACCCGGCGCTGGCAGCGCGCATCGAGCTCGTCTGCTTCGATGGGGAAGAAGCGTACGAAAGTTTTACGGAGACGGATGGCCTGTATGGGAGTCGCTATTTTGCCAGGCAGCTGGTGGCGGAAAACAAGGTGCGGAATTTTCGCGGCGGAATCTTGTGGGACATGATCGGCGATCGTGATCTCACGATTACCCTGCCGCCAGATTCTCCATCGCAACTCGCCGACGGAATTTTCGCGGCGGCGCAAACACTCGATCTTCGCCAGCATTTTACTTACTTCCGCGGCGGAATCACCGACGATCATACACCCTTGAACTCCGCCGGAATTCCCACGATCGACCTTATCGATTTCGATTACCCGCCGTGGCACACAGCTGGTGACACAATCGATAAGCTGAGCGCAGCCAGTCTGCAGACCGTTGGCAGGGTCACCGCCTTTTATCTTTCAGAACTGGCGTTCAAATGAGCACTGCGGCTCGAGTCGCCATCTTGTCAGTGCTCGCCGCTGTGGCGGGACTCGGAAGTGGCGAGCTGATTTTTCGGGCACCGGTCTGCCGCGATGTGCTCGGTCGTTTTTTTCTGCGCGGAAAGCTGCTGGCGCTGGCTGGTGGCGCTGGCATCTACGAATCGGATATTTCGTCGAGCGATCCCGCTGCGCTCCGGTCGGCTATCATTGCCGCGAATTTGCGCTACGCCGCCCGCGCGGAGCGGATCGATCCGGGTCGGGTCGAGGAGGAATGTAAAATTTTGCGCGCGCAGTTTGGTGACGAAGCGCTTTTCAGACGCGCCCTGAAGACGAGCGGTTTGTCACCTGACGAGTTCGTAACGCTCGTCGCAAATCAGCTTCGAGAGCTGCAATGGTTGGAAAAACAACTGCCATCATCGGAGCCGACCGATGCAATGTGCGAGGCTTACTTTCAGGCACATCCCGACCAATTCATGCTCCCGGCTCGCTTCCGCGCGCGTCATTTATTCCTCGCCGCTCCCGACGGAACTGCGCCTGAAATCGCGGAATCCAAAGCGCAATTGATCGACCGCCTTTGGAGCGAGCTGGAGCGCGGTGCGGATTTCGCGCAGCTCGCGGCGCAGTCGTCCGAAGACGAGGCCACGAAAAGCCGTGGCGGCGATTTGGGGTTCTTCTCCAGTGCGCAGATGCCAGGCGAGTTTATCGAGAAAATAGCGGACCTGCGCACCGCCGGTCGCACCCGCCCTTTCCGCTCTCATCTCGGCTTCCACATCGTCGAACTCACGAACGTGTCGGCGCCGCGCGAGATGGGGTTTAAAGAGGCGCGGCGTGAAATCGAAGAGGAGGTGACGAGCGTTGCGCGTGCTTTCGAGGCGGCCCGCGTTTCTGAAAAACTCTCTGGCCCGCAGTTTCGAGGAATTAAGCTCTAGCGCGAAAGCGACGCGCTGAGTTCCGGGTTTGCATGCCCTCCCGTTTGCCGTGATTTTGCTCCGCGGATGAAAGGCTTCTTTACTGCCCGAACAAAATGACACGGCGCGCACAGAAAAAGGTTGGTGTGGTCGGACTTGGCATCATCGGCCAACGAGTCGCTGAGAATCTTCGTCGTCGTGGGTTTCAGGTCTTCGTCTGGAATCGAACGCCGCGCCCCTTCCCTAATTTCGTCGGGTCGCCCGCAGAGATCGCTGCTCTCTGCGATTTTGTGCAGATCTTCGTCGCGGATGACGAGGCACTGCAGGAAATCGTGCGGCAGATGACGAGCACGCTTGGTGCGAACAATTTGGTCATGGCGCACAGCACCGTTGCGCCCGACTCCATGCGTTCAGCGGCCGAAATCGTGCGACGGCGTGGCTCTCAATTCGTCGATGCACCCTTCACCGGCAGTAAACTCGCCGCGGAAAAAGGTGAATTAATCTATTACGTCGGCGGAGATGAGATGGCGTTGCGTCGGGCTCGTCCCGTCCTGGAGGCAAGCAGCAAAGAGATTTTGGAGATCGGAGCGGTCGGGGATGCTACGATCGTGAAGATCGCCACAAACATGGTCACGGCGGTGACCGTCCAGGTCGGCATCGAGGCTTTGGCGCTGGCCTACGGGGCCGGGATCTCGCCGGAAAAGTTCGGCGCTGCGCTGCGCTGCAATGCGAGTCACTCGGGAACCCTCGGTTTTAAGCTGCCGAAGATTATCGAGGGGGACTTCGAACCTCACTTTTCGGTTAATCATATGCTGAAGGACTTGCGCATCGCGGCGCGCATGGGTCGAGCGCTCGATGTCGGTTTGCCCGCGACGGCCGCGGCGCACGATCGCCTTTTGGAAGAGGTGCGAAATGAGCGCGGCGATGACGACTACTCGTCAGTCGCACGGCAATATTTCGCCGGCAATTTGTTGCAGGTTGATAAGGATAACGGCGCCGCGCTCTCCGAGCAGCTGGAACTGAGGGAGCGGCCCTTAAAGGAAACGGTTAGAGATCCGTCGGTGGCGGAGCCTTCAGAAGAGCAGGCCGTGCCAGATATTCCGCAAGATCCGTCATCCCAATCCTCCGCGTCCGGCGAAGCTTCAGAAGAATCCGACAGCACTGACGTGACGCTGATCGAGCCAACCGTTAAATCATCTGAAACGGAGACCGCGGCGATCGAGGAATCGAAGGAGGAAGGGCATGTTTCGTCAGAAGAAGTCGCGCAAGAAAGTCCGAGCGAGCGGCAGCTCCCCGTGCCGGAGGAAGACACACCGCGCGGCTTCTTTGACCGGTTTCGCCGGCTTGGCAGGAGCGCGAAATAAGCTGCCGGTATCGGCCTGGTGTGATGCAGATTCCCGACGCAGCCGCACTTTTCGATCTGTCGGGCCGGGCGAAATATCGTATCACAGGAACGGACCGCACACGCTTCTTAAACGGCCAGCTAACGAATGACGTTCGCAAAGCGGAAGCCGGCACGCTGCTGGAAGCCTGCATTCTGAGTGCGAAAGGAAAGCTGAATGGACACCTCTTTCTCGCTGCCGAATCCGATGCATTTCTGCTCGATGCCGACGACGCACTCCGCGAGACACTGCCTGCTCGCCTGGAGCGTTACGTGATCGCAGACGATGTGCAAATCTCGGACATCAGCGATGATTTCGGTCTGCTCCATGTCGTTGTGGGGACGCCTTCTGACCTGCCGCGAGATTGCGTGGTGCGCCGGGCGGACCGGTTCGGTTTACCCGGCTGGGACGTGCGTTTTCCCCGACCGGAGCTCGAGCGAATAAAGCACCAGTTGTTGTCGCTCTTTTCGTTCTGTGACGAGGCCTGTGCTGAAACGTGGCGGATCGAACGCGGCATTCCTCGCTGGGGGGAGGAATTGACGGAGGAGATCATTCCCGTGGAAGCGAATCTGCAGGAGCGCACGATCGATTACACGAAAGGTTGCTACATCGGACAGGAGACGATCTCGCGCATGAAAATGTCCGGCCAGACGAACAAACGTTTGTGTGGGCTGATCTCCCTCACCGGCTCGCCGCTTCGCGCCGGCATGCGACTCGTTCCTGTTGACGAGGCGAAAGATGTCGGGTGGATAACGAGTGCCACGATGAGTTCGCGCTTGGGTAAGCAAATCGCGCTCGGCTACGTGAAACGTGGATTTAGTGATTTGGGCACGCACTTGCGCGCACGCGACGCGGCGGCTGAAACCGGTTTGGAAATCGAAGTCGCTGCGCTTCCTTTCGTCTAGCTGGCGCCCTGTTTCGATCGCCCCAGAACGGCGTTGACCGTCGATTGCGCTGAATCGTAGCTTGCTTGCCCGGCCGGAGCAGCGTGGAGCGTTCTGGTCACCGCACTCATGGCCAAAGTCACCCTTCAGGTTGTCTCCAAAATCTATCCGGGGACAAATGGTCGCGACGTCACCGCGGTCAACGACGTTAGTCTCGAGATCAACGATCGGGAGTTTGTAGTTCTGGCCGGTCCCGCCGGTTGCGGTAAATCGACCACCTTGCGAATGATTGCCGGGCTCGAGAAGCCGTCCCGAGGCGACATTTTCATCGGCGAGCGGCGCGTGAACGACGTTCCGCCGAAGGATCGCGAGATCGCGATGCTGTTTCAAAACGACGCGCTTTATCCGCACATGTCCGTCTA
>JACCXL010000365.1 GCA_013697015.1 Chthoniobacterales bacterium
ATTCCTTCCCTTCCCTGGCATAGAAATCCGCTGCCCCTGTCGCCGCCGCACCGGGGCCACCAGCCAGGTCGAATAACGGCTCTTCTATCGAGGTGCGGTCAAGGGCGGGTAGGACGACAACATTCAAGTCAATCGTCCGACCGGAACGGGTCTCACGATTCTCAAAAACTGTCAGCTTACCGCATAAGAGCTCTTCATCGATACCGGGCAGCTTGCATGGCTTCAACGGACCTGAAGTCGTGAGTCGCCCCGCGGAACTATTTTGCTTATGGCAAGCCCCACCGAAAAACGCGATAAAGAAGAACGCACCCGCTATTACTTTCAGGCCGGCTGAACAGAAGGAGCGCGCCCTTAGCATGTGCGAGAAGCTATCCGCAGCGCTAATCGAAACAAACAGAAACACCGGTGGATCAGAAAATCGCGCGCTATGCAGCAGGTGTCGGACCAGCCAGGAAGGGCCTGATTTACATAGCTAACGAATTATCTGGAGAGCTTGATTCTCCTGCTCCCCTTGTCACACTGCCCGAACGGCTCGTTCCATCCTTTCAATCGCTCGCAAAATGAATTCGTTTCGCATTCTACTCTGCTCCCTCTTCGTCTCGGTGCTCTTGTATCCTACTTCCGGAGCGGCGGATCCTGCCCTCGCCGCGACCGCCACGAACGAGCTCGGCCTCGATCTTCATCGGAAGCTCGCCACGGGCGACAACAATCTTTGCCTTTCGCCATACTCGATCCAGGCGGCCCTCGCCATGACCTTTGGCGGTGCGGATGGAGCGACGCGCACCGAGATGGCCAGGGTCCTCCATTTTCCCAATGACACAGAACCGCACGAGTCCTTCGCTGCGCTTCAGGGCGAGTTGGAAGCGATGGCCACACGGACGGCGCAGCGCGTCGCGGCCTCGAAAAAGTATGGAGGGCCAGGTGAACCGATCACGTTGGCGATCGCCAACCGTCTCTTCCCGCAAAAAGGCTACAGCCTTCGCGAGTCGTTCCTGGCTCTGGTAAAAAAGGAATACGGTGCGCCGCCTGACCCGCTCGACTTCAGGAAAGACGCGGCGGCTGCCACCAGACAGATTAACGACTGGGTCGCGGAACAAACGCGTAAACGGATTCGCGATTTGATTCCCGCGGGGGCGCTCGACGCCACGACACGTCTCGTCCTGGCGAATGCGGTTTATCTCAAGGCGCCCTGGGCCGAAGAATTCTCCGAGAGCGCGACTAAACCGGAGCCATTCCACGTCCACGGGGGCGCGCCTGAGGACGTCCCCACGATGCAGAAAACGGGCCATCATTTCGGCTATGCGAAACGTGATGGTTTTACTGCGCTGAGCATTCCATACATTGGCGGCGAACTGCAATTTCTCGTTCTCCTTCCCGATACCGTAGACGGGCTCACCGCGCTCGAATCCAAACTCACAAGTGGCACTCTCAAGGAGTGCGCAAAACTCGATCCGCGCTTCATGCGTCTTCATCTCCCGAAGTTTAAACTTGAGCCGCCGACGATCGCGCTCGCTTCGCAGCTGGAATCGCTCGGCATGCGGACCGCGTTCGATCGACCACCGGGCAGCGCCAACTTCGACCGCCTCGCCCCCCGAAAGCCAGAGGATTACCTCTACATTTCGCAGGTATTTCACAAGACGTTCATTGCCGTGGACGAAAAAGGAACTGAAGCCGCCGCCGCCACTGCGGTAGCAATGGTCGCCAGCGCCGCGATGCGTCCGGAGGAACCGATCGAGGTGAAAGTGGACCGCCCCTTCTTCTATGCCGTCCAACATATGACGAGCGGCGCATGCCTTTTCGTCGGCCGCGTGACCGATCCGCGCTGAAGAAGCCGGGAGATTTACGCGGGATTACTCCGCCGAAAGCACGAAGCGGTTGCCTTCGCTGTCTTTAAACATCGCGTACGTGCCCCAGGGCTGTTTCTCCGGCGGGCCCTCGAACTCCACCCCGCGCCCCTTTAATTCCTTGTAGGTCTGATCGATATCGTCGCATGCGTACGACATGTTCATGAATGAGCCGATCCGGCCTTCGTCGCCCTCGGTTGTGAACAACACCACACGCGTCTCGGCCTTCGGCACGCGCAATTCGATCCAGCGCTGTTTCTCATCAAAGGGTTGATCGGTGATAATGGTGAAGGCGAGTTTCTCCGTATAAAAATCCAGCGCCCGGTTCTGATCGCGCACCGGGATGCTGACGAACTTGATTTGTTTGATCATGGTGCGCCGAGCGTAAGTTCGCCGCCGCCGTTGCGCCAGCCGCAGACCGCCTCTGCGCGCAGAAAGTGTTGTCCGTTTATCGGTATAGGGGTTAACTGTAGAGGCGTCGCTACGCGGCGCAGACATGCCTCGTTTCCGTGAAACCATCCCGATCGACGACTACGTCCTCGATGTCCTCATGCGCGACCTCGTCGGGCACGATCGCCAGCCAGCCGCTTATCTGGTTTACCTCCATCTCTACGGTCGGGCTGCCCGCGCCCGATGGAAACCGGTCGCCGCGAGTTTGCGCACGCTCGCGGAAGCGACCGGTCTTTCGAAGAGCGCCGTTCAGACCGCGCTGGAGACCTTGCGCCTTAGGCAGCTAATCGAAACGACGAGTGAACACTCCACTGCGACTCCGGAGCATTCTGTTCTGCGCCACTGGAGGAAATAGACAGAGGCAAGGCCCCCCTTGCATTTTAGTGAAGTGGATTCACATCCGAACTTACGACACTAGCCTTGCGCCAGCTCTTCGGCTGTAAGTACGAGACGTTCGACGCGCCCGCCGGTCGCGATCGCATCGACGATCTCCGCTACGTCGCCGACCGTTACGTGACCGTAGAAAAAATGATCAGGCTCAACCAGGACGGTCACACCGGTGGAGCATTGGTCGAGACAGCTCGCGGTACAAGCGCGTGCGTGGAGCCGGGTAAGGTCGCGCGCTTTGAGCTCTTCTTTGAGTGCGCGATGGACTGCCTCGGAGCCGCGCGCAGCACAGCAACCTTTTTCGTGGCCATCGGCCCGTCGATTGGTGCAGACAAAGAGATAGCGCGCTCGCTGCGGCATGGTGCAGGTTGGCAGCCGACTCGACCGCGGTCAACGGGCACGGAGCGTTCCCTCAAGGGCAATATCCTGTGACG
>JACCXL010000017.1 GCA_013697015.1 Chthoniobacterales bacterium
CCTTGTGTTCGATGAACTCAACGGCGCTCGCCAAGTTATCAGCCATCGAGACTGCGTGTCCCCAGTTTCGGAGGAGCGACGCGAGCGTCCGGCGCGTATCTCCGTGATCTTCAACTATAAGAACGGCACACATGGTACGGACCGAATCCCCGGTGCCGCACAACGCGTCTGCAGCCGCTGGCGTTTACCCTCCGGCATCGCGATCATTTAACACCCAAGACAGTGATTGGCGCGACATCTTACGCGCTTTCAGACAGCGCGCCAGGGGCTTTCCCTAGTCGCAAATAGGAGGTGCGGCGGCTGATCGCGAGTGCTGCTGGTCCGTGTCGATTCGGCTTTGTTTTTTTGAAGTTGTGGTCTAGCTCGTAATCGGGGTGATCGGCGCCATCGATTGTTGTCCGTTCGTGAACGGAAGATATCATTGGCGTGATCGTCGTAACGGATAATCCAACCTCGCCAATCGTATGATCATCCTTAAGGAACCCACGCAGAGCATCCCAAACGTCGCATTCATAATAAAGGCGGTTCGCCGCTTCGTCGCTACGGCGCGCATATCGGTCTTCTAACGCGCGGGACAAGTCCAAATGAGCCGCGTGATGCGGTGTTCATTTGGAAACGAAGGAAAACGTAATGGCACAAGGAAGCAAAAAGAAATACACCTCGAAACAGAAGCGGCAGGCCGAGCACATCGCCGAAGGTTACGAGAAGCGCGGTAAGAGCAGCAAAACAGCGGAAGCAAGAGCGTGGGCGACGGTGAACGCCAGTTCCGGCGGCGGTAAGAAAAGCGGGAGCGGTCGCGGCAAGAAGACGGACAAATCGCCGATGCGGAAGGGTGGCAAAAAAGGCGGTAAGAGTGCGGGGACGAAGTCGACCAGTCGCAGCAAGAAGACTTAAGGCGCGATCGCGTTCTCCTGAATACCGTCGAAGCGCGACGTTGCCTTAGCAGAGCCATACAGGGCCATATCTCAGATGAGATAGAAAAGCGCGCGAGTGTGTGAAACTCGCGCGCTTTTCGTTTCCGTTTCTCCTATTTGCGTTACCAACGAGTCCGATCGCGCCAAGTGCGATTTCTCAGCGCGGATGCCGCCCGCGCACTACTTCTCAGCATCGACGTTAATCACGGAAGTCGCGAGCCTGGTCAATTTCTTATCGGTCGCGCCTTCTTCATCGAGCGTCGTTTGCAGAAGCTTTGCCCCTTTGTTATCGCCGAGTAATTGGCCATAGGTGCGCGCGCAACCGTAGCCGGCCATTTCGTAGTGTTCCACCCGTTGCGCCGCCGCGATCAAACCCGCGTCGCGGACATCTTCGTCAGCGTCCTCGTCGATCATTTCCTGACCTTCTTTGATCACGCCTTCCATTCCTTTGCACTTCGGTCCGCGGGCGGACTCGCCGTGGCTTTTCAAGATGCGCTCCAGTCGAGCGGCGTGTTCTTTTGTCTGCTCCAAATGCTCTCTAAACCCGGCCGCGAGCTGCGGGTGCGAGGCCGCTTTCGCCATTTTCGGCAACGCTTTGATGATTTGGTTTTCCACGCTGTAGAGATCCTTCAGTTCGTGAATATAAAGATCTTTAAGTGTTTCCAGTTCCATATGTGCCCATGAATCGACGTTGCGCCGCGCTGCGGTTGCATGGATTCACACCAACAACTTGCCCGAGAGAACGCATTCCGGCCGAAGAATGGAGGGCGCGAGATCGGTTTGGCCGGCGGGAGCGGAGAGGCGCCGAATTCGACGCCCGTCGTACGACTTATCGCATTCTATCTTCGAGCACTTGATCGCTATGTCCCTCGATGGTCGCGTTGACACCATTTCGGCTGTCAGCCAGCCCATTTATCCCGCGGGCCGTACGCAGCGGAAGGCGAAAGGCGGTTGATTCCGGCAGCAGTTGGCGCGTGCGCAAGTGCCGGTTGGAGATGAACCAAATTTCGTTCTCATCATTGGAAAGAATGAGAAACGCTTCGCCGCTTTCGGAGAGCGAAAATGCGCCCAGCACCAGGTAGGCTACGTCTTGGGAAAAGCCGTGGTTCAGCGGCTTTGGCACCGGAGCCAGTTCTGCTTCGAGCTGGTCGATCACCACGTAGAGGCCCGGTTGGAGGTAAATCATGACCGCGGTGCTCTTTGAGCCTTGCCGGCGTCAACAAGAAGCGGCACTCCTCACACCCTTCGTCCGTTAATTCTGTCGGTCTATTTGCCGAAAACCTTCTTAACGTCTCCGACTTTGTTCTCCACTTTACCTGCAGTTTTCTCAGCAGCTCCGCGCGCCTCCAAGTCGCTATTTCCGGTAGCCTTGCCGGTCTCTTCTTTAATCTTACCCTTCGCTTCGTGAAGGTTGCCTTTGATTTTATCGCTCGTGCTTGAATCCATATCACTTAATCGCAGCGGTCCGTCCGACTGGCCCTGTCCGTTCTTTCTGCACGAGCGCGGGCCAGTCGCCCTCCATTGCGCAGTGTCACCGCGCGTCAGGCGGGGATGCGCTCTCTTCTTGCGATTCTTCCGATGTTCCGGGATGCGCTAGGAATTTCACCTATGCCGAAATTGGGTCGGATTCCGTCATGTTTATCTCCCACGGATAGTCCGTCTCTGCACATACTCGCGTGTGCACGATTTCTCCGAGGCGACCCAGGTGCTGAATATCCGGCACATGATGGATGGTGAAGGCCGCTGCCGCGTTGGCGGCGCAGAATTGCAACTCCTCTGTCCCGCCAGCCTCACCGTCGGCGAACGATTCCTGCGCATTGCGGACATCGCACGGCGGGAGCGATGGAGCTTCTCCTTCGAGCACGACGGCGCGGTGGTCTTTGCCAGGCTGGAGAGCTAGATCAGCAGGTGCGGTCTTCGAAGCTCCGGCCGAATGTCTTAATATCATTAGGGGAAGCCGAAGCGGCTGATCTTAATGTTGGCCGATTTCCCGATGCCCAATGATCCGAGCGCGATGCCGCATGGCTGGATTGAGGAGGCAGGCAGATGAGCATCATTTATGCGCCATCAGCGATGGTCGCCGCTGATCAGCAAGGCGACCGCAGCCCGGGGGGAGTTCCTGCGGCTAAGCCTTGGAGGAGCCGCCCCCGTGACGCTGCCTTTGGTATCAGGCCGGTAAGGTAACTGGCGCAGCACCCAGGAAGCGGCGATCATTGCGACCACGGTCCCGCTGACGAACGACTGGAATCTGCGATCAGTTTACTCGTTAAACTAGCCCGCGAGTTAACGTTGGCAGCGCGTTGCGTGCACGCTAGGGTTTGCGCATGGCTACGGAAGTTGAGACGATCGATGCGGAAGCTCTGAAGTCGCGCGTGCGCGAATTGCGGAGGTTTCTTTGACGTCCCCAAACTGCAAGAGCAGCTAGCCGAGTTGGAAGCGCGGATGGCCGCGCCAGATTTTTGGAGCAATCGCGAGCGCGCGCAGGCGGATGTGGAAGAGGTCTCGCGTCTCCGATCTTTAATCAATCCGTTTGGTGAACTTGAACGCGAGACAGACGATTTCGAGGTCCTGCAGCAACTGGCCGCGGAAGAAGGCGACGCGGCACATCGCGCCCACGCGGAGAAGGAGGTTAGCGCTGAATACGCGCGGCTCATCGGCAGGCTGGAAGCTTTCGAGCTGCGGCAGTTTCTCTCCGGCGAGAACGATCGCGCGAACGCGTTTCTCACGATTCACTCCGGCGCAGGCGGAACGGAGTCGTGCGACTGGGCGGACA
>JACCXL010000049.1 GCA_013697015.1 Chthoniobacterales bacterium
ACGGCGTTCTAACATATTTTGATTATGGCCAAACCATCGGTTGCTCCAAAAACATTAGTTGACGCCGTTCAACAAGTCTTCGGCGCACTTGAACCGTTCGACGATGCTGCTAGACGGCGGATTATTGATTCAGTTGCCTCACTATTGGGGATGACTGCGGCGCATAATTAGGGTGCGCGCAAAACTGCATTGCGAATGCGAGGCTATACGTGATTCACGTATGCGAGCAGCAGCTGGTCGACGGTCTATCGGTTTGAGGAAGTTTTCGCTCGAACTGCTGGCGCAGATGGTGATATACGTGAGTCACGTATGCGAAGGGAATGCTCCTGTTCATTAAGGCGCACGTCACGGTTGCGGAGATGAGTTGCCGACCGCGGCCGCACAGTGCACTAAGCCGCAGGCGTGCGTCCAAGCCCAAGAGCCTGGGTGAGCGGCTCTATGACTGGAGGAAGAAGAATGATTTCTCTCAAAGCGAGGCGGCTCTGAAATTGCAAATCTCCAAGCGCACTCTGCAAGAGTGGAGCAAGAGCGCGCAGAGCCCAGACACCTCGCCCTCGATGCGATCAACGCGAGAATCGGCTCGTGAGTTTGCGTTTTGTTTTCACTCTTTCAGCCCACCGCACGTCGCGATGCATCCTTCTGACGAAAAAATGGCAGCATATACGTGAGTCACGTATACCCACACCGAACGGTAGCCGATGTGTGCGGAAAAAGGGGATCGGAATACGGGGAAGGGGCGGAACTACTATCGACACTCGGCTGAGAAACGGCGCGTCTAAGATTTGACGTTGGACTCACGACCACCGCAGCAACGATTTGAAAATCTTCATGTGAGATTCGTCTGGATAAATTTCGGGATGGCTTGGATATCGATCTGACGCCCACCTTCGCCAAGGCTGCGGCGCGGCAGGCTGTGATGTGAATAGCGAACGAGTCATAAGTTTGTCTGGACGAATCTGGGGCCCGCGTGGACGTCGATTTGGCGGAGAATTGTGTCGCCGGAGTTAACGAATCGGTGCGGCGTGCCCGCGGGAATGACGACAATGCCGCCGGCTTTCACCTCGCGCGTTTCGTCTCCCACCGTGATCGTGGCCGAGCCTTCGATGGTGAATGCGACTTCAACGTACGGATGCCTATGCAAAGGCGCGCCTTGTCCGGGCTTGGCCGTGACGATGTAGGCCGAAAAGGGCGCGCCTTGAGTTTCGCCGACGAACTCATGAGACATTCCGACAAAAGGCAGCTGCTCGAGATTGATGAAGCTCATGGCGGAAATGTACGAGAAAGTCTGCGAAGTTCCCGCGTGAACTTGTGAGGTGATCGACTCACGTATAGCAAACCGAACTCTAGCCGATGGGCAAAGTCAGCGACTGCTAGGTTGACGGAATCTCCTCAAACTCGCCGCGCTCGCGATTTTTCCGGACGCGGTCCCACGGAAAGCATTTGCCGTTCATGGCGAGGTAAACACCGGCGGGCAGTACCTGCACGAAGGAGAGAGCGCTGCCGAGATTGAAGAGGCCGTCGGAGCTGCCAAACGCGTAGGGAATCATCGCTCCCGTGAGCACCACGGTTTTCCCAGTCACGACGCGAGCCAGCGCGGCGGCGGTCTCCGTCATCGTGTCGGTGTCGTGGGCGACGACGATACGATCTTCCTCGTTACTGAATGTAAACCGTCTCCTCCAGCCAGATTTCGCGCACGAATCCGGCCAGCGATCCCCAGGTGTCGAAATTTCCGTTTTTAACCTGCACCGGCCGGCCGGCGGAATCCGTCGTCGTGATACGGAGAGCGACCTGGGCGACTATCGAAAGCAGGTAGGTGTGACCGGCCTGCACCAGAACGTCCGCCGCCACCTGTGCGCCTGACACTTGAAAGGGAGGAGTGAGGACGATCGCACCCGCTCCTTGCCCATTGTTGGACACATCGAATATCAGGTGCCGCCGCCAAATGAAGTTAGGAATCGGCTCGAAGCCACCGGTAACGGGATTCAATTCGAACCCGCCCACGAAGATCGTGCCAATCACTCGCGTGGACACCGATACGACTGGGTCAGCATCTGCGCCCCACTTGTGCCGGCCGGTGAACGCGAGGTCGGGCTCGACCCTCACCCGGCTGAGGGTGTGCTTGGGTGTGAACAGGATGCCCAGTCCGGCCTCGGCAGCTCCGTCTATGGCGCCTTTGACTGTTGGCGACATGGCCCAGGCAAACAACGAGCCATCACCTTTTTTTGGCAGTACTTGCACCGATGCCGTTGGTCCAGTCGCGTGCATAGCGGTTTGTGGCTGGCGGCGGCTTCCAGGGGTAGTACTCTTTATAATCGGCGTCGCTCGGGATGTAGTAAAACGCTGGCCATTCAAGGCGCAGGAAAGGTCCCCCGAGATGGTCCGTCGCACTGATGAGATCCTTCAGGTTTAGAAAGCGATACTCTTCGAGCGCGGAGATATGGTCCCGGGTGCCAGACGCGTGAGTCCGAATCCGGTATATCAATTCCGAGATTCGATCGACATTGGCCTTGCGTTCAAATGGAGAAGGGACCGGCGGCGGTGTGCGTTCGCTGTAACCGCGTGTTTTTGCTTTCGGTCGTTTGGATCGATTCGCGGGCGCTTTCGATTTCCGAGCCATAGATGATTTCGGTTTCTAAACTCCGACCCCAATACGTGGCGGGATCGAGAAAGTAAAGTCACAAATTAGAGCTTCTCGCGAGTTACGCGCCACGGGTGATATCAAGCAATCGCGTCGGTAATTCAACCGGCGGAAACTGTCAGCGGCCTTTCAGACAGTCCCTACCTTGCCGCAATCTCCTCAAACTCGCCGCGCTCGCGATTTTTCCGGACGCGGTCCCACGGAAAATATTTGCCGTTCATGGCAATGTAAACGCTAGGTGACAGTACCTGCACGAACGAGAGCGCGCTGCCGAGATTGAAGAGGCCGTCGGAGCTGCCAAAGGCGTAGGGAATCATCGCGCCGGTGAGCACGACCGTTTTCCCCGTGACGTCCCGAGCAATCGCGGCGGCGGTTTCCGTCATCGTGTCGGTGCCGTGGGTGATGACGATGCGATCCTCCTCGGCCTGGAGGCAGTTCTGCACGACGAGCGCGCGCTCGGCGTCGGTCATTTCGAGGCTGTCGATCATCATGACGGTGCGGATGGTTACCTCGACCCGCGAACGTCCCAGCCGGAGCATCTCAGCGATGTGGGTGTCCTTAAAAAAGAGCTGTCCGGTGCGTTCGTTGTATTCCTTATCGAACGTGCCGCCGGTGACGAGAATTCGGATGGCCATGGACGAAAAGTGAAGAGTGATGGGTGATGAGTGACGAGAAAAATCAGCTGTTCCAAGACAGCGCCAGTGAACCGAAGCTAGCGTTCTGGCGGGCGTGCCGCAATCCTCACGGAGGAAGTCGGAATGCCAGAGGTCGGACGTCGGAGGTTACTCAGACAAGGGAAGCAGACCGGGCAATAGGTCGATATACGTGAGTCACGTATATCAGAGCCAGCGCTAAAATGAACGGTGCAAAATTCGCGGCCCCGCTGCCGCATTTCTTGCGGAAATTCTGAGGAACGATCCCGGAGTAAAGGAGACTTACCGGCACGAGCCCAAGCGGGCCACACCCGGCGAGCCGATCGAAACAAACGGCGCAGTCTCAAAGTGGTATGCAGTTTACGCGGAAGATTTGCCGGTGCCGGAAGAGAGCTGGCGTGGATATCGATCTGACGCCGCGTCGTGTCGCCGGAGTTCGAGCGGCTCGTCGGGTTCCAGCGGGTGGGGCGGGTGCACGAAAAACCTCTCTAGTTGATCGAGGCATCCAGTCCAGCCTTGCTCGTGACGATCCCGGCTTTCGACCGACGCGAATTTCTCCTGGGTCAAAACCAACTCCGTTTGTTGATCGCGCGAATGAAACTCCAGCGTGATCAGCA
>JACCXL010000072.1 GCA_013697015.1 Chthoniobacterales bacterium
GCTCTCCATTTTCGATGCAACGTTTCGAGGACCCACGTTTTGTCGACCGCTTGATTCTTGTCCGTGCTTGGTCGGAGTTCGGCTTCACCAAAAGTTGCTTCTACCATTCGAGTCGCTCGATCGTGAGCTAGGCTCAGGCAAAACGCAAAACGGTAGGCTGTGGCGAAATGCTCTTCGACGAAGTTATCGAAGTTTTCGCCATCTGTGCGGCGCTCCTTTGGTCCTGAAGTTCGCATCAAATCTGCGGGCACACCCCAGCCTAAAGAATCGCACGAGCGAAAGAAGTTGGCCGTCTTTAAGTGCTTCCGCGATGCTCGTTCCGAAAGAGGAAGAGGCGCTATTGCTTTATCCGGGCGTAGAGCTGGTTGAGAAAGTCGGAACCGGCCGTGACGGCGAAGATCGAGCTGAACACCCGGGTCGCACGCGGTGCGCGGCCAAAAGCGAACACGAGTGCGGACGCGATCCAGGGGGCCATGCAGTAGGGGCATGTGATCAAATCACCCACCGCTTCCCGCAATCCGCTCCCGCGGGCTTCCTCCTCCACTTCGCCCGCCCCGGCGGATTCTTTGAACTTCACGAAGGGCGCGCGAAACGGACTCGTCACGAGGTCCTTCGTGACGATTCGTCCGAGTTTGTGGGTTGCAATGCCCAGGAGCAGCAAATCGCCGCCGCCCAGTTCGGAAAACTTCCGTTTGCCTTTTTTCGCCCCCGCAAACGCACTGCTCAGACTGATGCTGAATAACCCGACCAGAATCGCGTAGCCGGCGAGCGGACGTTTCTCGCGCGAGTATCCAGCGAATAAACCGGTCTCAGTTTTCGCGCGCGGCACCCGCCTCCCTTTGGGTTTGGGTCTTTGTTCACTCATTTATTTAGGGCAGTCGAGGACGGCGCGTTCAAGAAAAGGAGAGGTACTTTTCCAACAACGCGCGGTCGCCCTGGGTAGTCATCAGGTACGCTTGATCGCCTTCCATCCAGGCCGCGGTCATCCAATCTCCCTGCGCTTGATACTGGGGAGCGCCGCGATCACTGCGTAAGTGAGGTAACGCTGTTCGATTGACGACGAACAAATGGACGAGTCGATCGTCCTGCCGCCGGAAACAAACCAGCGCGACGTCGCGCCTGTGGAAGCGCAACGTGCGGCAACCGATCGGTTCCATCTCCTGTAGCTTTTGCGGAAGGTTCCACCGTGAGGGAGCGCCAGTTTTCTCGAGGAAGGCAGTGATATGCGAGAGCTCATTCGTTTTTAATTCGAGCGCCGGGGTTACCTTAATGAAACCAACCATTTCATCGCGATAATCCGCCAGGGAAACCGCCGGCTGAAACGGTCCTCGCCATGAACTGAAAAGGACGGCGAGCAGCGCGATGGCTGCGGCCAGCAGTGTGATTTTTCGGGCCCGGGTCGAGCGCATGGGAATCGCCGAGGGCTGCGTTTCGAGCAGTCGCGATTTCAGCCCGCCGGGAACAGGTGTGCTCTGAAGTTTCGACCCGATCAACTGATCCAGCTCCTGTTCTTCTGCCCACCAGCGCGCGAGATCCGGATCCGCTTCGGCCTGCTTCTTGGCTTCCTCGAAGCGCAGATCGTCCGCTGGGATTTCACCAGCTCGATAGACACTCAGGATCGAACGAATATCTGTCTTATCCATTTGGCATTCCCTCCTTCAATGGCACCACTTTGCGCTCTGCAACCGCTGCCAGATCGCTCAGCCCTTTGCGCAATGCGGCTTTTCCTCGTGAGATGCGCGACATGACGGTGCCGATGGGCAGATTAAGAATCCCGGCGATCTCGCGGTAAGAATATTGCTGCATATAGAACAACGTGACCGGGGCGCGGTAGCGGGGGTCGAGCTGATGAAGAGCCTCTTGCACAATCCCTGCATCGATCTCATTCACGACCGACGGGGAGAAGTGCGGCGGTTCCACGAAAACGGTGTCGTCTTCAGTCGCGACAAAGCGATCGTTGCGGCGTTTCTTCGCGAGGAATTCCCGATAGAGCGTAGTGAACAGCCACGTCTTTACTTTCGATGCATCGCGCAGTTGATGCCCTTTGGCTGCCCACGCCAGAAAGGTTTGCTGTGTGAGGTCGGACGCGTCGGATTCCTGGCGGCTCAACGAGAGACCAAAGCGATAGAGTGGCATGTAGAATTCCTCAACCAACCGTTCGAAATCAACCTTGGCCACGAAGGCATAAGTAATGAGCGTCCTATCTTCGCGCCAGTGAAAACTCGATCCGCCGTGCCGCTGCCTTTACTTCTCCTTTGGGTCACGCA
>JACCXL010000149.1 GCA_013697015.1 Chthoniobacterales bacterium
GCTCTAGAAAAGAAAAGTTCACCCGGTAAACGCCTCGTCTGTAGCCGCTTACTAGGAAGCTGACGGATTCTCCTACAGCGATTCTCTTGGAAAGGTCTAGGTATTGGGACGCTGAAGGACTACCGTATCCCGAAGCCGGGGACAAACCCCCTGATGCAACATGCTCACCAAGCCGCGACGAAACTCACCAGACGCTCGTTGGTTGGGGTCTTCGGGTCGTGCAATATCACGAGCTGCCGCGATATTCGCCTCATCGCAGCAGATTTTCTCGCCTCAAACGTCGGTGGATTTGGGTGCTCAGCGTAACGATCGTTGCGCTCGCATTAGCTTACGGGATCTACACATTGGGCGACCCCCGACGGACAAGAATATCAGCGAACGAGAAGAATTGGGGAGAGAAACTGGATCCCTTGATTAAGAAGCTATCGACCGAGGAGCAAAAATTATTCGGGAGATACTTACGACGAACAATGCTAGACGAAGCGTTCACAGGGGGTGACGGTGTTCGGAAGGGGCTGACAGTAGGAGAGGCGATCCTTTCGGAGCAGCGGTTCGAGTTGGCTCAGACGAACGAGCGCGCGGAGACCACTAAGCTAAAAAGCACCCTCACGGCTACGTTGAAAGACAAACGGTTTGTTCCCAGCGAACAAAGTGCCAATGGCGACGAGGGAGAGATTGCGGTCCAATTCGTTTGTCGCAATGAGGGAAAGGAAGATATAGCGGGTTTCAAAGCAATCATCAGCTTCGCTAATTCTACGGGAGACGTCATTCGCGAAGAAAGGATCAATCACAACAAAGGGCTGCCTGCAGGCAAATCAGTCACTTGCACCGGATCGGTTGGCTATCATAGATCCGATGAAACCTCGGAAAGGCTGCGTTCGATCGATCCATCGAGTCTAAGGTTTTCATTTACCCCTCAAGCGATTGTTTTCGCGGACGGGACGACCTTGCAAGCACCATACGAGGAGCGAATGCGTAAGATTCAGCCTCGTCTAAGGCTTCCGGTGGCGCTGCCTTCACCGTGAGGATGTTTCTCCGAAAATCGGCGAGGGGCCGAAGGGCATTTGAGGACACGGCCCGCCGCTAAGACAGGGTGAAGGATCGCACCTGCAGCGCCCACGCGGCCAGGGAACTCAGCGGCGGCAGCGAAAAGAAGGGAGAAAATGGGGGTCAGAGCTTACTATCGTCATGTGAGTGCAAAGAAGAAAGATAGCTCGCGCTGCCCCTGTTAACAGCTTGCCACTGGCCGCTACAGGTTCTGATAGCGACGCATCAGTTTGAAGAACCGAAGCGTGTCACGCACCGGATGAATGCTGCTGACTTCATCTGAATAGACCGTGCTAATGGGGACCGCTGCGATCGAGAGGCCTTTCCGGCTGGCCACAATCAACATTTCGGTCTCGTAATCAAAACGCGCCCCTCCCCCGAGTAAATCCGGGATCAGGCTGCGATGGACCATGCGAAATCCGCATTGCGTATCTGGAATCCGCTGACCACACACCCGACTGATTTTGTTGCTCATGTAGCGGTTCACGAGCCGGCGAACAAGCGGCATCGCGCGCACGTCGCTCATGCGAGTGCCAATCAGCAACGGCGCGGCGGTGGCGGACGCAGCCGCCACGAAGCGGTCGATCTCTTCCGGAAGATGCTGACCGTCTGCGTCGAGAATCACGACGTATTCAGCGCCGCGATCGAGCCAGTGGCACAACCCGGTTTTGATCGATTCCCCTTTGCCGAGATTCCGCGGGTGCACCACGACTTCGCCGCCCGCCGCGCGCGCGTTCTGCGCGGTCGCATCGGAAGAACCGTCATCGATCACCAGCACGCGATCCAGTTGCAAGAGGGTGCGCTGCACCACTCCGCCGACATGTTTTTCCTCACAGTAGGCGGGAATGACCGCCGCGACATTTTTCCGGTCGCTCGCGCCGCCGCCCGGAGCAAATCCCATCAACGTACGACCGGATGAAAATCCGCGGCGTGATAGGAACTCCTGACGAGCGGACCGGAAGCGACGTGCTCGAACCCTTTCGCGCGCGCCAGTTCTCCATAAGCCTCGAACCGTTCCGGCGAGATGAATTCCACGACCGGAAGATGATTCGGTGTCGGCCGCAGATACTGGCCGAGCGTCAGGACCCGGCAGCCCACTTCTCGCAGATCATCCATCGTCTGAAGAAGCTCAGCTTCCTGTTCTCCGAGACCCAGCATCACGCCGCTCTTCGTCACAACTTTAGGCGCGAGCTCTTTCGATTTTCGCAAAACGTCGAGAGACATCCGGTACTTCGCACGGGAGCGAACCAGCGGCGTAAGCCGTTCCACCGTCTCCATATTGTGATTAAAAATATCCGGCCCAGCCTCGTGCACAATCTGGATGCACCAGTCTTGAGCATGAAAATCGGGCACCAGCACTTCGATCACGATCGCAGGATCCATCTCGCGAATCGCGGTGATGGTACGGGCAAAATGATTGGCGCCGCCGTCCTTCAGATCATCGCGCGCGACGGCGGTAATGACGACGTGCTTTAAGCCCATGCGCCGGACCGCTTCGGCCACGCGTTGGGGCTCGTCTTCCTCGAGCGCGAAGGGCTTCGCCGTGCTGACCGCGCAGAAACCGCAAGCGCGCGTGCAACGTTCGCCCGCGATCATCATGGTGGCGGTGCCCTGACTCCAGCATTCCCAGCGGTTCGGGCACTGCGCGCTTTCGCAGACCGTGTGCAAGCGAAGGTCCGAGATCAGCGCTTTAGTGGAGAAGAAAACTGGATTCGAAGGCAGCCGGACTTTGATCCACGGCGGCTTTTGAGCCTGGTGCAGGGCAGGATCGATCTTCACGCAGGACATCGC
>JACCXL010000197.1 GCA_013697015.1 Chthoniobacterales bacterium
CCGTTGTGAGGAAGAAGACCACTACGGCCAACAGCCGCGCACCCACATTTACCCTGGACCAGGCCATCCTCACGGCGCTGCAGCAGAATCCAGACATCCTGCATGCCCGCCAGGAAATCGAGAGAACCAAGGGGATCTATATAGAGTTCCGATCCGAGGCGCTACCGCGCGTGGACGCAACCAGTACGTTTCAGGATACCGATCCGCGCCTAAACCGCTTCACCGGTGATGGAGGCCGGATAACCGGAGGGACGGGCGGCGTGAGCACCAACGGATTTTCCTTTAACAGCGGTGCGGAACGAGATTACACCGTGCGCCTGCAAGCTACTCAGGTAGTCTTCGCCGGTGGTCGCATCGTGTCGCAAATTCGCTCCGCGGATTTTCAGCGCGACGGCAGCTACTACGGGTTTCGGAACGCGATCGATCTGATTATTTCGACCGTTCGCCAGGAGTTCTACCAGGTCCTTTTGAATCGCGCACTCATCGGCGTCCAGCAGGAATCCGTTCACCTCCTCGAAAGCCAGCTGCAGGATCAGCAAAATCGTTTCGAAGCGGGCACCGTCCCGCGTTTCAACGTGTTGCAGGCACAAGTGGCTCTTTCCAATCAATATCCGCAGCTGATCAGCGCGCGAAACGCCTATCGGATCTCGCAGTTGCAGTTGGCCAAGACCCTCGGGTTAGATTTCAATCCCAATCGCGGCGACGGCGCGCCGATCGAGGCGGTCGGCGAATTGCATTATGCGCCGCGCTCGATGCAGCTCGCGCCCGCGATCGAGATCGCGAAGCGCAACCGTCCCTTCCTGAAACAGCAGAAGGCCACTCTCCTCAGTAATGCGCAACAAGTGGGCGTGGCGCGCTCCGGCTATTTTCCGCAGCTCAATGCGACCGCTGGTTACGACTTCCGCAGTTCGCCTCTGACTGACAACATTCGCGACGTGCGCACCGGCTATGTCTTGGGTGGCACCGGCAACTGGGCCGTTTGGGATTGGGGCGAAACCTACGGCAGAGTGAAACAGGCGCGCGCTGTGCTTGAGGAATCGAAGATTACTTATGACGATGCGGTCCGGCAGGTTGAACTGGAAGTACAACAGGCCTTCGCGAACATACAGCAGGGGCGCGAACTGGTGCAGAGCCAGTCAAAAAATGTGGAACAAGCGGCCGAAGCGCTCCGGCTGGCCAGCGCTCGACTCGGCGCGGGAGCAGGGACGCAGCTCGAAGTTTTGGATGCGCGGGTGCAGTTAACTACGGCCAGATCGACGCAGTTGCAGGCTCTCTTCACCTATAACGCGGCCGTCGCCGATTTCGATCGTGTGACCGCTACAGAAGTCACTTATTCGAGCGAGCTGGACGAACCGGCCACACGCCGAAGACTTAAAACGGACGCGGTGCCTACTCCTGGTCCTAAGCCGACGCCACTGCGACTGCTGGGCCGGAAGTCAGCAGTCGTCCGAACGGTACGCTCGACGGATACAGGCAAGTAGCAAGCGCGCTTCTCGTTTCCCCGATTTGCTTTCGGCAGTTGAACAGTTTGAGCCGCTGGCCGCGACCGAAGTCTGCCAGCACGCTTTTGTCGGTCGAATCCCCGGCGTGGAAGTCGGTTACGACAAAGGCGAAGTGCTGCATCGCCTCGACGGCGCGCACCTTTCCGTTCGTCGTGAACTCGGCCTAGCGCAGTACTCCTTCGCCACGGCGCAGCAAGTCCATGGCGATCTTATCGCCGCAATCGACCGGCCGCTCGATGGCGATCGTTGCTTCGACGGAGCCGATGGTTTGATCACGAATCAGCTTGATCTGTGCCTCGGAATATATGTCGCGGATTGTTGCGCAGTTTACCTGGTAGATCCGGTTCGTCGCGCGATCGGCCTCGTTCACTCGGGGCGAAAAGGCACTGAGCTGAGCATCGTAACGCGCGCCGTCGCGGCGATGAGTCGATATTTTGGGTCAGAGCCGGAGAGTGTCGTTGCGCATCTCAGTCCGTGCATTCGTCCGCCTCATTACGAAATTGATTTCGCCGCCGAAATCGTCGCGCAATGCCGGCGCGCTGGCGTTCTCCAGATCACGGACAGTGGGACCTGCACGGCATGCGATCTCAAGCATTACTACTCCTACCGCGCTGAAAAAGGGCGGACCGGCCGCATGGTTGCGCTGCTCGCCTTGGTTTAACTGCGGATCGCCGATCCTCGGCCCGGCTTGCGTTACTCGGTCCGCTCAGCTCCGTAGCGATAAGCCAGAATCCCGCGCTTTTTCGCATTCGCTACGAACGCGAAAAATTCCCGCCCCAAAGGTCCGAAGTCCGTTTGCCCGGCTGCCTCCAACGCCTGGCGCGTGTTCAGGCCGCTTCGGTAAAGGAGCTTGAACGCACGCTTGATCTCATCGCGATCACTGCTGCTAAACCCAGCGCGCTTCAGTCCAATCTGATTGACGCCGAAAACGTAGTTCCGTTCCGCCGCGAGCAGAAATGGCGGGATATCCTTGCCGAACGCGGAGCTGCCTTGAGCCATGACGAGGCGGCCCACATGCATGTTCTGGTGCAGCGTTGTGGCGCCGCCGATGAAAGCTCGCTCGTCGATCCGAACATGGCCGCCCAGCAAACAATTGTTCGCGATGATGACACCGTCCGTGATGACGCAGTTGTGACCCACGTGGGCGCCTGCCATCAGGAAATTATCGTCCCCGATTACGGTCCGGCTTTCGGCGATTGCGCCACGATGGATGGTGCAGTACTCACGGATCCGATTGTTCTGCCCAATCGTCACTCCGCTCCGCATCTCGGAGAGAAAGCCGATATCTTGTGGCGGCGCCCCGAGGATGGCGCCGTGCCCGACCAGGTTGTTCGCACCGAGCTGCACATCGCCTTCCATGATCACGTGTGAAAGCAGGACGCACCCGCCATCAATTCTCGCTCCCGATCCGATCACCGCATACGGGCCGATCGCCACATCCGCCGCAATTTGCGCTGCGGGATCGACGATTGCGCTCGGGTGTATGCTCACAGGATTCCCGCTTCCTTGAAACTGAAGTAGGGTAATCGTCCTTCGCCCGGGGCGCCGATAATGATGTGGTCGAGCAGCTTGATCTGCAACAGCTCAGCCGCTTCGGCCAGACGTCTGGTCAAGCTGTGGTCAGACTGACTGGGAGCAGGATCTCCGGACGGATGGTTGTGCACCACTATGACTGCATAAGCCGAAGCGACCACCGCTGGTCGAAAAACATCTCGCGGATGAGCGATACTCTCATTCACAGAACCGAGGGAAACCTCTTCCAGTCGTATGAGGTGGTAGCGCGTATCGAGAAGGATGACGCGCAAGGATTCCTTATGCAGCGCGCGCATCTCGGCGCCGAGGAGATCGTAGACCAACTCCGGCGCATCAATCTTTTGTCGTGTCAAAGTTTCGCGCGCGAGTCGTTGGCCGAGGCCAAAAGCGGCGACTAACTGCAAGGCTTTCGCTGGTCCAATGCCGGCAATTACCGCGATCTCCTCCACCGTGCAGCGGCTCAGACTCGACAAAGTTTTGAACCGCTCAAGTAGTGCGCGTGCCACATCCACCGCGTTTGCACCTGGTAGTCCCGTGCGCAAGAGAATGGCGATCAGTTCCGAATCGCTCAGCGCGCTCGCGCCGTGCTTCAAGAGTTTTTCGCGCGGCCGTTCGTCCTCCGGCATCTCCCTGATTTTTACCTGCACCATCGGAATCGCGGGCGTGCGAGTCGGTCGCGAAAATGCGCGGCGACTCAGCGCAACTGATCCAGCATGGCGGTCAAAGCGCCGCCAAGTTCAACGAGCGACTCCAGATGAGACGTGGCGGGCACGCTATCGAGCGACATCTGCGCGTCGCGAATCATTCGTTGTCCCGCATCGATCGAGGCGTGGAGAGCGTTTCCTCTCGACGAGTTAGTGAGCAGCTCTCCTATTTCTTCCGTCCGTCCTTCCAGAATCAGGTCACTCAGCCGTTCTCGTTCCGCCGCCGGTGCGGCGCCGAGCAGCATCAGGATCGGCAACGTCAGCTTGCCCTTGCGCAAATCGGTGCCGAGCGTTTTACCCGTCGTCCGTTCGTCGCCGGCCAGGTCCAGGCAATCGTCATAGACTTGATAGGCGGTTCCGAATTTCATCCCGAACTCGCGAAAAACGGCGATCGTTCCCGGGTCCGCCTCACTGAGGGCCGCACCAAATTCCGCGGCGACCGCGAAAAGCGAACCGGTTTTCATGCCGATGATTCGCAGATAATCGGCAATGCCAAGATGCAAATCGAAACGCCGCTGCGTCTGGATGATCTCACCGGAACAAACCTCGCGCGCCGCTCGGGCGATCCCGCGGGTAATCTCCACGTTCTCGAAGCTCGTAGCCAGATTCAGTGCGTGCGCGAACAGGCAATCGCCCAGCAGCACGCTCAATGAATTGCCCCAGCGTGCGTTGACGGTCGGCTGCGCGCGACGGCGCTCCGCTTCGTCGATGATGTCATCGTGCACCAGGGTGGCGACATGAATCAGTTCAACGATGACGGCGAGATCGCTATGAGCCGAAGTGATTGGACCGGTCGCTCCGCCACTTAAAAGCGCGACTAGAGGTCGAAGCCTTTTTCCGCGACTGCCCATCGCGTAAGCGACATATCCTTCGATGGCAGGGTCGAAGACCGAGGCTTGTTTTGCGATCCGCGCTTCAACGTCCTTTAACTCCGCCTCAAGCGTCGCAGCGACGCGTTTCAATGCGTCATCTGCAGAAGTCGTGATCTCGGGACGGCGTGCAAAAACTTCCACTTCGACAGGATATGGGACCAGTTTTTCAAAGTCAAAGCAACTGGGTCAGGAGCATTCGATCGAAGGGGACGAGCAGGACGCACCCGGCGAACGATCGGCGGAGCTAACGCCGCCTAAGCCACGCTTCAGTCGTGTATTTCTCGGACGCCAGAATCTCAGCGCGCCGCTCCACTTCGGGCGACAAATCTCGCTCTCGAAAATCTTGGGACAACGCGCGGGCAAACTGAGTTGGGAACCTATCTGGCAGGACAAGCCCCTGAATACTTCCCTGGTGCAGCAAACCTTTCCGCGTCCGTCGTTGCGCCGCGCCCGCCACCTTCTGCGCGCCGATCAGCACGTCGGCGCGGACGGGATTCGCAAAGCATGAGTCGGATCGTTTGGGCGCATCGCTTGCGGCCACCGTCGCCGTGATGTGCGCGGCGCGTAATACTTCCGCGATACTTTCGTGCAACGCCCTGTAAACCTCATGCGGACCGGGCGCGCTGGTCCGTTTTTCTGCAGGGAGAACAAAGGAATAGGTCAGGTCATCCCCATGTCGGACAACACCGCCACCGGTCCAACGCCGCACGATTTCGCGCGTGCTCTCTTCAGTGCTGACATCGGAGAATTTCCCGAAATAGCCAAACGACAACGCGGCTGTTCGCCATCGATAAAATCTTAGCGTGGGCGCTTTCGCCTCTCCCAACAACGCTTCGTCCATCGCCATATTGAGTGCAGCTGATTTTGGCTCGAGGTCGTCAATCAACCAAAGCTCGGTCAAGAACACGCTCACCTCGGCAATTCCGCGCCGATCTCATCGAGAATCCGTTCGATCGCTTCCTTCGGATTCTTGTGCGCGGTGATCGGCCGGCCAATCACGAGATAGTCTGCGCCGCTCTTGATCGCGTTACGCGGCGTCATAAATCGCTTTTGATCGCCGGCCTCCGCCCAGTCCGGTCGGACACCGGGGGTTACGATAATTACGTCCGCACCAAGCGCACTGCGTAACGGTCGCAGCTCGAGCGGACTGGCCACCAGACCGCGTATTCCGGCAGTATGTCCCAATCGGGCCAATCGGAGGACGTGCTGTTCCATCGCATCGTCGATCCCGACACTCGCCAGCGTCGCGGAGTCCATACTCGTGAGCACCGTCACGCCGAGGAGCGTGAGACCGTTGGTTGCGGCCGCCAGCGCTGCTTCGATCATCGAGCGGCCTCCACTCAAGTGGATCGTCAGCATGTTCACGCCTAACCGCGCGGCTGACGCGACCGCCTTGCCCACGGTGTTGGGAATATCGTGCAGCTTGAGATCCAGAAAGATTTTCGCACCTGTTTGCGCGACGGCGCTCACAACGTCGGGACCCTCAGCGGTGTAGAGC
>JACCXL010000223.1 GCA_013697015.1 Chthoniobacterales bacterium
GCCACTTCCCGGAGCACGTTGGGATCGTCCTTCGCGTGCGTGGCGGCGTGCTTGAAAATCTCATTCAGTCGCTGCAGTTCATCCGCGCGCGGTGGCACATTGGAGTTCGAAATCACAGACGCATATAGTTTGCCCAAGCGCGTCCAGAAAAATGGCTTGTCGCTCGCGACTTTCGTCGCACGTTCCAGCGCGCCGAGCGCTCTCCTCACGTTGCCGGTCTCGGCGTAAATTTCGCAGAGGCTCTGGTAACCCTCGATCTGATCGGGGGATCGTGCGATCGCCTGGCTTGCGTACTTCACCGCCTCCTCGGGTTTCTTCAGATACTTTGTGTAAATGAACGCAAGCTGAAGGTAGGGACCGGCGGCGTTCGGATTCGCCTTGATCGCATCTTTCAACACATCGATCGCTTCTGGAAACTCTTCGGCGCGCGTGAGGAGCGCCGCGACGCGCGCTGCCAGTTGCGCCTGGCCTGGATCGAAATTCAATACCTTGCGATAAGTGGCGAGCGCATCGTCGAGCTCGCCTTCTTCCTCCAGCCGTCCTCCTTCCACGAAATTCGCGAGACTATCCGCTTTGCGTTGTCCCTCGAGTTTGAGAGCGAGATCAGGTGAGGGCGACAAACTCAAAGAATCATCCCCATGAAAATTCTCCTTCCCCGGCGCCACATGCAGGCCGGGCGGAAGCCGCGGCAGCGGCCGGGCTGGGGGACGAGCCGATGCGCTGGCCTGGGCAAATACTAAGCCACCGACCAGCAGGATGTGGGAAAGTCCGGTTTTTGCGGACCTCAGCTGAAGCGCCATGAGGCTGATTTTAGCGGCGCAGCGTCTCGCGCGCAATCCTTCCTGCGCGCGTAAGGCCTAACGACTGAAGCGCACCGCACGTTTACGACTTGTAGCGTAAACGCTTCTTGTGGCGATTCTCCTTCATCCGCTTGCGGCGTTTGTGTTTTGAGATTTTCGCTTTGCGGCGCTTTTTAAGAGAACCCATACGGAGATTTCAGCGGACGGAAGGTAGAGCGTCGCCCGAGCTTGGCAACTGATTTTGCGACTCCCGCGTCGTCGAAGCGCGCCTGGCCCATTCCATCACCCGATCGAGCAGCAATCCGCCTTCCGAAGTCAGGATTGATTCGGGATGAAATTGCACGCCGGCGATCGCGACACTGTTGTGCTCGAGCGCCATCACGTACGGCCCGGTGCGCGCCGTCGCTCGCAACATATCGGGCAGATCGGCGGCGACTAACGAATGATAGCGGCCCACCCGCATCGGCGAAGAGAGCCCCTCGAAAAGCCCGGTGCCATCATGTTCGACCAGGCTCGTTTTTCCATGCATCGGCCGCGTGGCGCGCTCGATTTTTCCGCCGAATGCTTCCACGATCGCCTGATGACCGAGGCAAACTCCAAAAAGCGGAAGCTTGCCGGCCGCGAGGTGCACGAGTTCAACGCAGCAACCCGCCTCGCGCGGCGAACACGGTCCGGGCGAAAGCAAAATCATTCTTGGCGGAGGCAATGCTGCTGCGATCTCGAACGCTCTTTCCGCCGAAATGTCATTCCGCCAGACGTGGACCTGCGCGCCGCGCCTTCGGAATTCGTCCACCAGGTTGAATGTGAAGGAATCGAAGTTATCGATGACCAGCACGTTCAGCGGATTCATGGCGCGTCACGTCCCGCTGCCACCGCCCGCAGCACCGCTTCTGCTTTCCTGCGCGTCTCCATCGTTTCGGCCTGTGGATCGGAGTCCGCGACGATCCCGGCGCCCGCGCGGACGTGCGCGATGCCGTCCCGCACGACGGCCGAGCGAATGACGATGCACGTGTCCATGCGCCCATCGGCCGTGAGGTAGCCGACCGCGCCACCGTAGGGCCCGCGCGCGCTGCGCTCGTGCCGGCGCAGCAGTTCCGCCGCCTTCAATTTCGGTGCGCCGACAAGTGTGCCCATGTTCATGGAGGCGACGTAGGCGTGCAACGCATCGAGCTCCGGTCGCAACCTTCCGCTCACGTGCGAAACCAGATGCATCACGTGCGAGAAGCGCTCGACGCTCAGCAGCCTGTCGACGGTGCGTGTGCCGGCAATGCTCACGCGCGCCACGTCGTTCCGCGCCAGATCGACGAGCATCATGTGCTCGGCCACTTCCTTTTCATCGAGGCGCAGGTCCGCTTCCATCCGCGCGTCGAGATCGGCGTCGATTTCACCGTTCGTATCGAACCCGCGGTGGCGCGTGCCGGCGATCGGCCGGATTTCAACCCGACGCGGCGTTCCGTCTACCCGCACGGCGGTTTCCGGCGACGAGCCAAAAAGAATCCCGCGCGTGCCGTTCACAAAAAACATGTACGGGCTCGGATTGATCGCGCGGAGGTGTCGGTAGCTTGCCACCGGATTGGGGCAGGCGAGCCAAAAGGTGCGCGAGGCCACAATCTGGAAAACGTCGCCGGCTGCGACGTGTTCTTTTAGGTTAAGCACCAGGTCGCCGAACTCCGCGTCGCTGATTTCCAAATCCGCTTCAGGAGCGAACTTCGCGCTCTGCTTCGAATCGACGGTCGCCGGATTCCCTTCGTTCGCGCAAATGCGGGCAAGTTCTGCGACCGCGCCGGCGGCGTCGTGGTAAGACTGCTCGTGATATTCGCCGCCGAAAACGTGCGCCAGGATGGAGAGCGAGCGCTGTTTGTGAAAAATCCAGACTAGACGGTCCGGCAACCAGAACTCGTAATCCGGCCACTCGAGTGCATCGCTCGCCGGCGCGGGCAGCGACTCGAACGAGCCAACAAAATCGTAACTGAACACTCCCGCCACGAGCGGCAGATGCGCGCTCGAAGCCGAAGTCGTTTTCAGCCGCGCCAGCAATCTCCGCAGCACGTCCACGGGCGAGGCTTGCCGGAGCCGCGCTTCTTCGTCCGCCCGCTCCGGCGGTGGAAAGAGGAGCCGCACAGCATCACCCTCTTCGCTCGTGACAAATTCCCGTAGCTCTCGAGCGAGCCAGGGGAGCAGGCTGCGCCCGTTCCAATTCAACGCGGCCACCACAACCTCGCGTCCGCGACAGTTGATTCGCAGCGCGCTGCTCAGCACGAGCAAACTTTTTTCGCTGCGGCGATGTTCGACGTCGCCGGATTCGAGCAAAAGCGTGTCGGGCTTCGTGCCGCCAGCGCAAAGTTGCGCGAAGAGATCAAGCGCGTCGGGCGCGGCGGAGATCGAGCGGACCAGCGGAATGACTTCGCCAGCCGCGAGCTGCTGCGCGACACTCACAATGTTTTGCCGCTCGCCTCGACAAACGGCTTAAGCCCGTGCATCAGCGCCGCAAATTCATCGGGGAAAAGCGACTGCTGCCCGTCGGAGAGGGCGTGCGGTGGATCTCGATGCACTTCGATGATCAAGCCGTCCGCGCCGCAGGCGACGGCGGCGCGCGACATGGCCGGCACGAGCTCGCGCACCCCAGTCCCATGCGACGGATCGACGATGATCGGCAGATGCGTTTTTTGTTTAATGTAAGGAACGGCATTCAAGTCGAGCGTGTTTCGCGTCGCGGTCTCGAACGTCTTGATCCCGCGTTCGCACAAGATCACCTCAGCGTTTCCTTCCGCGACGATGTATTCCGCCGCGAGAAGCAAATCCTGAATCGTGGCCGCAATCCCGCGCTTCAAGACCACTGGCTTGCCGCATTTTCCGAGCGCCTGCAGCAGCCGGAAATTCTGCATGTTGCGCGCGCCGACCTGCAGCGCGTCCGCGTGCTCGGCGATCTCGTCGATGTCGGCTGTGTCGACAATTTCGGTCACGACGGGCATGCCGAACTCGCGTCCGATTTCCTGGAGGATTTTCAAGCCTGCGCGGCCCAGCCCTTGGAAACTGTAGGGACTGGTGCGCGGTTTAAACGCACCGCCACGCAGCGCGTGTGCTCCCGCTGATTTGACCGCGCGTGCCGTGTCGCGCATCTGCTCCGCGCTCTCCACCGCGCACGGTCCGGCGATGACAATGAAACCATCGCCGCCCACGCTGACGCCCCCGAGGCGCACGATCGTGTCGTGCGGATGAATCTCGCGGCTCACCAATTTATAAGGAGCCAGGATCGGCGTGACGCGCTCGACTTGCGGATAGTTTTCAAAATGGAGCGATTCGAGAATGCGTTCGTCGCCGATGGCGCCAATCACGACGCGCTCCGTTCCCGGCATGTGCAACGGCCGCAAGCCTTCGCTCTCGATATGAGCGAGGATCTCCTTGGCTTCGCTTTCCGTGCTGCCGGGCTTGAGGATAATGATCATGCCAGCGCGGACCGCAGCAGCTCGACATGCTCGTCCGGTTTTACTTTGCGGAAAATGGACGCGATGCGGCCATTCGCGTCGATGACGAAGGTCGATCGCTCCGCGCCCATGTATTTTTTGCCGTACATGCTTTTTTCAACCCAGACGCCGTAAGCTTTGACGATCTTTTTGTCCGGATCAGACAGGAGTGGAAAGGGAAGCGAGAATTTCGCGATGAATTTCTCGTGGCTTGCCGCGGAGTCGACGCTCACGCCGAAAAGTTTGGCTCGACGGGTGAGGTCGCTCCAGGAGTCGCGCAGGCCGCACGCCTGCGTCGTGCAACCCGGCGTGTCGTCTTTCGGATAAAAATAGAGAACCACCGGCGAACCGCGCAACCGCGACAAGGAGACTTCCGTGCCGTCACCGTACTCGCCGCCCACTGCGGTCGCGCAAAACTCCGGCGCAGGATCGCCAACTTTCAATTCAACGGCAGGCGTTTTCATCGTTCGAAGACCATAATCAAAACACCGACCGCGCAAAGCAGGATGCCCATAAGCGCGCTTTCGTATTTCTCGAGCAGCCCGAGTTTAATTTTGCCCAGGCCGGCGAGCGTGAGCGACGTGAAGAGGATCATCCCCGCTACTGTCGCGACCGACAGGACAACGGTCAGGAGGAGGAAGCCGGACCAGCCGTAACGGATGCCGGACACATAAAACGGCACGAAACCTTCGCACGGTGAAAAGGTCAAAAGCGCGAGCAAGCTCAGGATGGCGGCGCCATCGGATGTGCGGCGCGGCGCATGCATCTCAGAATGTTCGGCTTCATCTCGGGGATCGTGCTTATGCGCGTGCTCGTGTAAGTGCTCGTGCGGGTAACCGGAATGCACATGGCCCTTTCCGGTTAATTGTCGCGACAAATAATAAATGCCGAACGCCAGCAGCGCGCCGCCCGCGATTCGCGGAAACCAATTCCCGACGCTTTCGCTGATCGCCGCGCCGAAAGCAGTAATCGCGAGACCGAGCAGCGCCGTCACCAGGACGTGACCGCTGCCGGCCAGCGCCGTCACCGCGATCGTTTTCGTGCGGCTCCAACCTTGCACACGCGCCGTCAGCACGAACGGCAACCAGTGCGTCGGGATGGCGGCATGAAAAAACGCGACACCGAATCCGGAGATCGCGATAGTAGTGAGGACGACCTGGTTCATGCGAATGGCTTCGCAACCGACAAAATCTGCGCCGCCTTACTCAAGCTCATAGTCGTAATCGAGCACGATCAAGAGCGCGAGCGCGAGTCGGAAATCAATCGGGCTCCGTCAGGTATCAGGAAACGTCTGACAGACACCTGGGAAGCTCTGTCAGATATCAGGCAGGGTCTATCAGGCATCAGGAAATGATTTCGGGAAATCCGGAAAAACCTCTGAGATATATGGAACGCTCTGTCCGATGCCTGAAAGCGCCTGACAGATCTCTGGGACCCTCTTTCAGATCTCAGGAAACCTCCGGCAGATGTCTGCGGAGCTTCGGCCGCGGTGCGAGAAGTGAGGACCCGGGTCCCCATTCTTCAGCATCTGTCGGCGCACCCGCAGCAGTTGCGTCAGAGCTTCCGGAATTTCGCGTGAAAGAAGCCGACCGTGGCTTTGCATTCGCGGGAGGCTAGGCGCCGAGGATTCTGTAGAACCCAATCCCAGCGTCCGCGCAACTTCCATTCGGAGGAATGGTTCCGCACGCATTCGACTACATCCACCACTCCAACGATTCCTCCGATGTCCAGTGGACACACCCCCCGTATTTCTTCTCGATTTCAGCGAGCTTCTCGATGCGGAAATCCGTAATGGTTGAGCTCCGCCCGCGTCAATCGGCCAGTCGAGCTCGTCGCGCAGATAAGCGAGAAGCTGTGGAAGGGTTTTGATTCCGCGGAGGCGTTCGATTTGTGGAGCTGGCATCGTCTATTTGTCTGGATCGAAGCCGATTCGTGGCTTGGGAGGGGCAGGCGGAGGCGGCGGAGGATTGAGAATGTGCATGAGTTGCTGCAGCACGTTAACGATAGCTACTTCGTGAGTGTCGAGGCGGCCGGTGAGCTGTTTTTCCAGCGCTGCCAGCTTTTTCGCGAGGTCACGCGTGCCGAGCAGCGTTTCGCGCATCTTGACGAAGGCGCGGATGACGAAAACACTCATCTGCACGGCGCGCGGGCTATTCAGGATGTTTGCCGCTTGAAGAGCGCCGTGCTCCGTAAAGGCGTACGGCCGATAACGAATATTGCGTTTGGATGCGGTCACGTTTTGTGACCGCATCGGGAATTTCGATGAGGATGCGGTCACAATTTGTGACCTTGAAACCTGCACCGCCTCCTTTTCGGTCAGCTGAAACATAAAATCTTTCGGGAACCGCGCGAGATTGCGTTTCACTGCCTGGTTTAAGACTTTCGTTGTGACGCCGTAAACTCGCCCCAAGTCGCGATCCAGCATCACGCGTATGCCTCGAAGCTCGCGGATCATGTTGTCGATCGCTTCGTCGGGGATCGGAGACAGTTCTTTTGGCTTTGCCATAGCGCCCAATCAGGAACGATTCAGGTCGCAACTTGCGGCCAGTTTCGCGATCTCTCGCTTTGGGGTGCCAAATTGGTACCTCAAAGTATCCAACTCTTCCGAGGTCAGCTGGAGCATGAAGTCTTCGGGGAAGCGCTCTGCATTGCGTTTGACCGCGCGATTCAGCGCTCGGTTTCTACCCCCATAGAGACGGGCAAGATCAGTATCGAGGAGGACGCGCTGCCGCCGAACAGTCACGATTAGGCGCTCGACGCCTGGGTCAGAAATCACAGTAACTGTTTCCCGACACAATCCGAACAAACTCGCTCCCGCCATTTTTCTTCAGGACCTCGGGATGCAGTTCAATCATAGGTACAGTGAGCTAACAATAGGCCTCGCGACGGTGAACGACACGGTAAATGATGATCGTGGTCCCGTCCGGGAGATATTTACGAAGGCTGCGTTCCCAAACTGCTTTGCGACCGGATTTCGGGACTATGAGAACGGCCTTCTTCCGATCATGGATCAGGCGCTCGATCAGCAACAAGCCAACGTAGGTCTTGCCGAGGCCAACGCCGTCGCAGAGAAACGCGCCGCCATGTTGGTGGGAGATCTTGAGCAGCGCCTGATAGGCTTCCTTCTGATATTGATCCAGCTGGGGATACATTTGGGACTGCGTTTTCTCCCACGATTTAGGCGGCAACTCCTTGCTTTTGAAAAGCTCCTGAAGTGCTTTGGCGTAGACCTGAAAAGGCGAGTAAGCGGCGATCTGGCGTTCAATCACTCGAATGATGTCTTCGGTGATCTCTTCACCCTCAGCCCAGTGGCGTTCGAACCACTGTTGCAGCTGCGTCACGTCACCGGGTGCGCGGACTTGTATGTTCAGCTCAACATTCTGCGTCAGACCCGGCACGGTGAAGTTGCTCGATCCCACGAGCGCGACGGAGCCGATAACGGCTACCCGAGGATGAGTGATGTATGCCTTCGCGTGGAATTTCTTCTTCGCGTAAACTTTGCACTCGATCTTGCCGCTACGGATGCCGTCGAGTATCGCCGGGACGCCTTGCAGGAAGTCGTTCGACTCTTTTTCGTTCTCGATCCTCGTATCCAGAATCGTTTTCGCTCGCTCGCGAAGCCCTTCGAGAAGCGCCTGGCGTGTCCGAGCGGTCATTTCGTCGCCGAGCAGGATGCGAATCTTGTCGAGTTTCTGCCAGGCTGGTTCCAACGCGAGCAGGGCTCCGATTTCGAAGAATCCCGTAGCGATGTCGAAGGCGCTGGCGATCTCCGTCCAGTCGTGGAGGTATTTGAGTCCCTTCCACAGCTCGTCGCTGTTATCGACGATAAACAGTTCGCCAGGGGCGGGGTTCGACGGGGCGTGCATGAGCGAGCCGTTTTCCGGCGAAGTGCGGAAAAGGAAGGGGAATCGCCGCGTAGCGGCGGGGGAGATCAGTTGTCAGCTGTCAGTTATCAGTCGGCAAAGAGAAGGGGCAGGGGGGAGTCAGATGCCAGCGATCAGAGCGCAGAAGTCAGCAATCGGGGGCATGGGAGCGTCAAAGTAGAAATTAGAAAGGAGAAAGGGAAGGCGGAGGGAATGCTGAAAGACTGAAATACTGAGAGGTAATCGACAGCGAAGCGTTGTGCCGGGTAAGGTAGGGCGTGGACAAGGCAGGGACAACAGAGGGGATGAAAGGGGGTGGGTTTTACGATGCGCACTCGGAGTTTCAGCGGCGGATCGTGGCGGACGGTTTGGCGGCGATCGACGCGATGGTGAATGCGATCGATGTGGCGGCGGTCACCAACAGCGGCAGCGGCGCGTGCACGATCGCCGATTATGGCTGCGGGACGGGAGGCGACCTCCGTGCAGGCAGTGGGCGCGGCGGTGCGGCGGTTGCGGCAACGGGATGGGGCGTTGCCGGTCCATGCGATCCATGCTGATCTGCCGACGAACGATTTTAACCAGGTCTTCCGCAATGCGATGGCGAGTTATGCGCGCGCACCTGCGATCTACCTGAGCGCGGCGGCGGGATCGTTTTTCGAGCAGGTGGTGC
>JACCXL010000227.1 GCA_013697015.1 Chthoniobacterales bacterium
GGATGGGACACTGGCGTGGGAACTCATGCGCCTGCCGCGCTGACGCGGCGAAGCGCGCTATTCGCTGCGCAGCGCGGGCAGCCAACAGGCCGCCAGTGCGACAATCGCAAGCGCGACCATGGCACCGAGGAGGGCGGTCGGATCCGACGCCCCAATTCCGTAAAGCACGCTGGAAAGGCCGCGCGCCGCCCCGAGCCAATCAATAATCAGCACCTCCATCATGCAAATCCCTCGTCAGGGATGCATTGCTGGAGATGCGGTAGGCAGGCCAAATCGAGAGAGTTCGAATAGCCAACTGATCCAACATCGAACCGGCCTGGTTTATTAGTCGCTCACGCAGGAGCACCAGACGATCCGGACGCGGATACGGCAGCGGCCGGAGAAGGACCGCATAGACGATGCTGAAAATCGCGGTGTTCGCCCCGATTCCGATGGCGAGCATGAGGATGGCGATGGCGGTGAACGCCGGCTGCTTGGCAAACATCCGCAGCGCGTAACGCAAGTCCTGCAGAAGCATGCTCATCGTTTCGCGCTCATCGCCTGGAGATCACATTGTTATGTGTCGGGTTTAGGCAGCGCTTGGCTTCCCTAGATTTGCTGCTGAGCGCCTGCCGTGACGGAGGCGACGTGTGCGGAGCCGCCAACTTGCCTCGGCAGCGTGATCGGTTGACGCGCGAGCTGCCACATCGAGGTGAGCGCGCACGCCACCAAAAGTGCGTAGGCAATCATCTCGAAGGCGCCGCGTTCTTTCTCTTCGGAGCGAACGAGGAGCGCGTACGTGCTTTCGCGTAATCCGACGGGCACTTCCGGCACCCTGCAGGAGGGGAGGATAGGATTTATTCGTCTAGTATTCATAGCATCAGGTTGTTTGATACGTTCCCTAATGCAGCGCGCGTGCCACCGCGCGGTGGATAGTCGCAACTAGCTCATCCTAAACGATTTATTTAGATGGATAAATCCGGCGAGACCCGGGAGGTGTAGCGTCACCGGGACTACGCGGTTCCAAATTCGGGACCGCAATCAAATACGCCGACAGCTTAAACGCAACCAGCGCAACGCGCTGGGGTATTTCATTCGGGCGCAGAACTGGACGCGGGAACTACTCGCTCGCGTCGGATTTCTTCGACTTTTTGCGTTTGCTCTTCGCGTCGCCTTCCGCCGGCGCAGACGTGGATTTGCTCTTTCCGCTCTTCGGCTCGGGTGCTTCCTCCGCGGCTGGCGGCGCGTCCACCCACTCGATGAATGCCACCGCCGCGGCGTCACTTTTCCGCTGACC
The DNA here is from genome assembly GCA_013697015.1 of Chthoniobacterales bacterium. Classification (GTDB taxonomy): domain Bacteria; phylum Verrucomicrobiota; class Verrucomicrobiia; order Chthoniobacterales; family UBA10450; genus JACCXL01. Next base: position 1,277 of record JACCXL010000227.1, read on the forward strand.
GAGCTTAACGATCCGCGTGTAGCCACCATTGCGGGCCGCCGCACGCGGAGCGATGTCATTAAACAATTTCGTTACGGCGCCCCGTTGCCGGAGAACTGCCAGGGCGGTGCGCCGCGCATGGAGCGACCCTTTCTTGCCGAGCGTCACCATCTTTTCTGCCAGAGGCCGAACCGCCTTCGCTTTGGCCAGAGTCGTCTTGATCCGCTGATGTTCGATCAAACTGCAAACCTGATTGGCGAGCAGCGCTTTCCGATGCTCCGCCGTGCGACCGAGCTTCACAGTTTTATTCTGATGTCTCATGGATCGTAGTCCGCCGCCTAACGAATAACTACTTGCTCTCGACTTGGGCCGCGCCGTTCATGCTGGCGCCATCCGCGCCCCCCGCCGGCAAGTCCACCAGACCCGGATCGAATTTCTGCCCGAGCCCGAGCCCGAGCTGCTGCAGCTTATCTTTGATCTCGTTGAGCGATTTCTTGCCGAAGTTCCGATACTTCAGCATTTCGGCTTCGCTCTTCTGGGCCAGTTGTCCCACCGTGGTGATGTTCGCGTTGTTCAGGCAGTTGGCCGCTCGCACACTCAGTTCGATCTCGTTCACGCTCATATTCAGAAGCTTCTTCAGCTTCATGTTCTCTTCGCTGACACCGGCCGGCGTCTCGTCGAATTCGATCACGTCCTCGTTGAAATTCACGAAGACGTCGAGGTGATGACGCAAAATCGCGGAGGATTGGAGGAGCGCATCGTCCGGCGTAAGCCGTCCGTCGGTCCACACTTCGAGGATGAGCTTGTCGTAATCGGTGCGCTGCCCGACGCGTGTGTTTTCGACGGCATATTTGACGCGAGTTACCGGTGAAAAAATGGAATCAATCGGGATCAAACCAATTGGCTGATCGGCGCGCTTGTTCTCCTCGCCGGTCGCGAAACCGCGCCCAACACGCACCTCGAGTTCCGCGTCGAACTTATGTTTCTTGTCGAGCGTGCAGATGATCTGGTCGGGGTTTAGAACCTCGAATCCCTGGATCAGATGAATATCTTTCGCCGTCACTTCGCCTTCCTTGTTCACCGCGAGGGAAAGGTTGCGCGGCTCGTGCTCGGCTGCCTTGATCTTGATCCGCTTCAGGTTGAGGACGATGTCGGTCACGTCTTCGACCACGCCGGGCAATGTGGCGAACTCGTGTTGCGCGCCGGTGATCTTGACCGCCGTGATGGCAGCGCCTTCCAGTGAGGACAACAGCACCCGGCGGAGTGAATTTCCGACCGTGTGGCCGTAGCCGGCTTCAAATGGTTCGGCGACGAACCGGGCGTAGGTTTCAGTTGATGAACCCTCCTCTTTGGTGAGGGTTTTCGGCATCTCAAAACGACCGTAACGGACTGGCATAAGCTAAATGACGAACGTTGA
>JACCXL010000244.1 GCA_013697015.1 Chthoniobacterales bacterium
GCGATGCTCAAGATTCCAGCCGTCGAAATGCGAAATCTGGTCGAGCACGATTCCGCTGCGCGCGCTTTCCGGCGGCAGGCGTTCGTATTCTTCGATCAGATCGAGAACGCGTTGCGCACCGGCAAGAATGTTCGCGTGCACGGTGGCGCTTTCATCCAGCTCGAACATCTGCGGCATGTACCCGGTCACCAAATCGCGGCGCTGATTGTACTCGCCCGCGTCCGGCTTCATCACGCCCGCGGCGATCTGCAGAAACGTCGATTTGCCCGAGCCGTTGCGTCCGACGAGTCCAACACGTTCGCCCTCCAGAATCGTGAGCGTCGCATGATCCAGGACTGCCTGGGTTCCGAAGCGCATGACAAGTTCCGTCGCGCTGGCAATCGCATTTAGAACCGGCTCCGACATCCTCCCAAATAACACATCGTCAACTGGATTCAGCCGCAGCGATCCGCCACCTGCGCGGATTATTGCAAAAAAAATGCTTAATCGGCCTGCTCGCGGTTTATGGAGAAAATGCTGGACAAAACCTCTGCTTTTCCTTAATTTCTGTTCAGACAGAAATGACTGAAAGAAAGCAAACAATGCTCAATCCAGTGATGCAGAAGTTCATCCTGCACTGGGGGGAAATGGGATTCCGGTGGGGCATCAATCGGACCGTGGGCCAGATTCATGCCCTTCTCTTGTTGTCAGAGAGCCCTTTGCGCGCCGACGAGATCGCCGCGACCCTAGGCATCGCCCGCTCCAACGCCAGCAACAGTCTCTGGGAACTGCAGAATTGGGGAATCGTGCGGCTCGTCCATCTCCCCGGTGACCGGCGCGACCACTTCGAATCAATGAAAGACATCTTCGAGATGTTTCGTGTCATCGGTCGGGAACGGAAGAAGCGGGAGGTCGATCCGACCGTCCAGATGCTGCGCGAGTGCATTGCACAAGGCCCGAAACGGAAGTCGTCGGATCGCCATCTGCGCGCGCGTCTCATCGCGCTGCTGGAGTTCTTCGAGCTTGGCACCGCCGCATACGCACAGCTGGAAAACCTATCCACCCCAGCCCTGATCAAGATCGTCAAATCAACCGGCAAGACGCTGCGTTTTCTCGGTCTCGCGAAAAAGGAGTGCGCATGAAAGGACGCGTCGTGCTTTCGGGCGGCAGCGGTTTTCTCGGCCGGTCGTTAGCGCAACCGCTTCTTAGGGACGGCTCCGACGTGGTGGTTCTTACGCGCAAAGCCGGACCCGCTGCCGGCGGCGTGCGATTCGTGCAATGGGACGGGAGGACTTTGGGCGACTGGGGCACGCTGCTAGATGGCGCGCGTGCGGTTGTCAACCTTACCGGCAAGAGCGTGAACTGTCGTTACACGCCCGCAGCGCGCGCGGAGATTCTCAGCTCACGCGTCGATTCTGTTCGAGTCCTGGGTGAGGCGATCGCGCGCTGCACACAGCCGCCGGGAGTTTTTGTCCAAGCCAGTTCACTGGCGATCTACGGCAATTCCGGCGAACGCATTTGCACGGAGGACTCATCGTACGGCACGGACTTTTCGGCGGACGTCTGCAAACAATGGGAGGCAGCGTTTAACGCGTTGGATTTTCCTCGCATGCGGAAAGTCGTCCTGCGGATCGGGTTCGCCTTGCAACGTGGCGAAGGCGCGTTGCGCACGCTCGAACGCATCACCCGCCTGTTCCTCGGCGGCACGGTCGGCGGCGGCCGCCAGTTCATCAGTTGGATTCACCTCGCTGATCTCGAGCGCATGTTTATATCGGCCCTCGAACGCGACGATCTCAGTGGCCCCTTCAACGCCACCAGCCCTGCGCCCGTGACGAACGCGGATTTCATGCGAGAGCTGCGGCGCGCTTTGCATCGGCCATGGAGTCCGCCGGCACCGGCCCCTCTCGTTCGTCTGGGCGCGTGGGCCATGGGCACTGAAGCCGAACTCGCTCTTCATGGTTTCCGCTGTGTGCCGACGCGGTTCCTGGAACACGGGTTCACTTTTCAGCATTCGAATCTTGGAGAGACGCTGCGTGATCTTTATGCAATGGACAAACGAACTTGATTGGGCGCTGCGGGCGGCAGCCGTGGCGCAGCTAGGCATTGCGATCCTCAATCTCTCGCTGGTGCGAGTGATGAAATGGCGCGCAGACCTCGAGCGCATGCCCTTGCTGATCAGCGAGGTCTTTCGCGTTCATGTCGTCTTCATCACATTGAGCGTTGCGACGTTCGCTGTCTTCACCTGGCGCTTCGCGAGTGAGATGGCGTCTGGGCAGAACGCCCTTGCTGGATGGCTGGCAGGCGCAATTGGAATTTTTTGGGCGGTGCGCTCGATCATGCAGTGGACGCATTACAGCCACAGTCATTGGCGCGGCGATCGACTGCGCACAGCGTTACACTGGTTGCTCTTCCTCGGCTACGGCGCGCTCGGGGCGGTTTATCTCGCGAGTGCTTTTCCCAAGAGATGAAGGCGTTCCAGCCTAACGAGACCAGCCGCATTGACCGCGTGCGCGTGGTCTCGCGCCTCGCGCTTGGCTTCGTGTGGCTCGACGAAGGCCTGGTCCCGAAGCTCCTCTTCGTCCGGCCTGACCAGATCGAGCTGGTGCGGAATTCGGGGTTCAGCTTTGGCGCACCGGAACTGACCCTGCACGCGATGGGCGTGGCGCAGGCGGCTTGCGGATTGTGGTTGCTCATCGGAGTCGCCGAACGCGCCGCCGCTGCCGTCGTAACCGCGTGGATGTGCGTGTTGATCGTGTTGGTCGCGCGCGGCAATCCGCTCATGCTAACCGATCCCTACGGCGCGTTGGTGAAGGATCTTTGTCTCATCGCGTGCGCCTACACCGTCTGGACCTTATCGGCGGAAAAGAGCGCGAGTCGCTCAGCATGAAGCTTCCGATTCTCTGGCGTCTCCAGCGGCACCCATTTTCCGTCACCGCCGTCTTTCGGCATTCGTTGGTGCTGACCTACGCTTTTCCGCAGGCAGTCTTGCGGCCGCTGCTTCCTCCGGGCCTCATCCTCGACACGCTTGGTGATTTTGGCTTTGTCGCCATCGCCATGGTGCAAACGAAAGGTTTGCGTCCTGCCTTTCTGCCGCGGGTTCTTGGTCAAAACTTCTTTCTCTGCGGCTACCGCATCTTCACTCGTTTTCAAACAAGTGCAGGCCGCACTCTCCGCGGCTTGAAGATCCTACGCAGCGACACCGATCGGCGGCGCATGGTCGTGTTTGGCAACCTGCTTACGCATTACCGCTATCGCCTCGCGCGTGTCGCGTTTCGTGCCACGAACGAGCAGCTCGACGTGACCATCACAACGCCGCGCGCCGAGGCTGATCTCCACGTCATCGCTCATCTGGCCGATGCCGCCGCGCAATTGCCGGCAGGTTCACCATTCTCCAACTGGCACCAGGCGCGCCTCTTCGCCGGGCCATTGCCATTCACCTTCGATTACGAAGCGGAAACGAAGTCCATCAATCATCCTCATCGAAGGGGTGCGAGAGAACTGGCGACCGCGTCCGGTCACAGTGGAAGTGCTGCGCAATACCTTCTTCGATGCGGAACCGTTCGCGTCGACGCGGCCCGTGCTCGCGAGCGCCTTTCACGTCGGAGACATTCCTTATCGATGGAAACGCGGCGTGATCGAAGGGCTGCCGCCCGCTGTATGATGAACGCGCCGGAGCGCGGACGTTTTCAGGGCGTCCTGCAAATCCTCCGCTTCAATTGGCCGATGTACGCGACCGCCGTGGGCTTGCTG
>JACCXL010000301.1 GCA_013697015.1 Chthoniobacterales bacterium
GTGCCGCGATTCCCTCAGCGGAACGGACGTAGCACGGTTGTTGCTCTGCTCTGCATTGGAAATGCTGGGGCAGGTTGGAATTCGCGCTGTGCAATGCCGGTAGGCATCAACGCGGCTTCTGCCGCCGCTGCCAGGCTCGGCTCAAAATTAGCTATCGATTACCCTATGAATGCTCCCGTCGCCAACTGAAACGTGCCATGCAGAAGCTGCGCGATCACCCCATCCGGCAAAAAATCACAGTCGTGATCATGTTGATCGCGGGCGTGGTGCTGCTCCTCGCCTTCGCGGCACTGTTCTGCTTCCAAGCGTACACTCTTAAACAGCACTCCGCGCACGAACTCACCGTGGTCGGTGAAATCACCGCCCATAACTGTGCGGCAGCGGTAATGTTCAGAGATGAGGACGCAGCCAGCCAAATCCTTGGCGGCCTAAAGACAATGCCGCAGATCGTCAGTGCTCGCCTTGAGTCGATGGACCAGCAGCGACTCGCGTTTTTTGGAGCCGAGCGGGATGAGGGGGAAATCAAAGCGGCCAGGTTAGGCTCGGGGTTGAGGATGAACGGCAACCGAATGCTGCTTGCCAAGCCCGTCATGCTCGATGGCAAGCGGGAAGGAACGCTCTACCTCCTGGCCGATTTGCAGGCACTGACTTCGCAGCTGCTGAAACTGTACGGCGGCATCTTCGGTCTGGTTCTCGCCGCCTCGCTCCTCCTCGCCTTCCTGCTTTCCAGTCAATTTTTGCGCTTCATAACCGACCCGATCCTCGGGCTTGCCGGCACCGCCCGGACGATCGCGGACCACAATGACTATTCCGTTCGCGCAACCAGAGTCTGCGGCGACGAGGTCGGCGTTCTGACCGACGCCTTCAATCAAATGCTGGACCAGATCCAATCGCAAGACAGCGCGTTACAAGGTGCCCAACGGGAACTGCAGAAACAAGTCGATGCACTCCAGCGCGAGATCAGGGAGCGGGAGCAGGCCGAGGAAGCGTTGCGTATTTCACAGCAGAAGTTGCTCGAAAGCTCTCGTCTCGCCGGCATGGCCGAGGTCGCCACCGGCGTCCTGCACAACGTCGGGAATGTCTTGAACAGCGTGAACGTCTCCGCCGGACTGGTGGTGGAGAAGCTGCGCCGGTCCAAGGCGCCTAAGCTTGCGAAAGCGGCGGCGCTTCTCACTGCGCGCAACGGCGACGTGGGCGAGTACCTGACGAAAGACCCGAACGGACAGAAGTTGCCAGGTTATCTCGCCAAGCTCGGAGAATATTTCATCGCGGAGAACGCCGAGCTGCTCGACGAAGTTGATCAACTCGGACGCAACATTGAGCATATCAAGGAGGTCGTGGCGATGCAGCAGAGCTACGCCAAAGTCAGCGGCGTCTTCGAAAATCTCGCCGCGCACTGCCTGGTCGAGGACGCGATTGCCATGAACACGGGCGCATTCGAGCGCCATGGCATCAAGGTTGACCGGCAATTCTCACCCGTGCCGCTGGTGCGAGTGGATCGCCATAAGGTGCTGCAAATTCTGATCAATCTCCTGCGCAACGCGAAGTATGCGCTCGATGAAGTGAAACGCACCGACAAGCACATCACCATCTCCATCTTAGCCGTGAACGACGAGCGCGTGCACATCGTCGTGGCGGACAACGGCATCGGAATTTCATCGGAAAATCTCACGCGCGTTTTCGCGCATGGTTTCACTACGAGAGAAGAGGGCCACGGGTTTGGATTGCACAGCGGAGCACTCGCTGCGCGTGCCATGGGCGGCTCGCTTTCCGTGGCAAGTGCCGGCAGCGGCGAAGGCGCGACGTTCACCCTGGAGCTACCTATCGCATGTCCGATACCGAACACATGAACACCGCATCCTTGATGCTAGAGCCGGAGAACCATCGCATCCTAATTATCGACGACAACCCGTCGATTCACGACGACTTCCGGAAAATTCTCGGACCAGCCGACGTCAAACTGGCGAAGGAGCTAGATGATGACGAAGCCGCGCTCTTCGGCGAGAGAGCGGATGCTTCACGGCCGTGGAGTTTTCAGATCGACTCCGCCTTTCAGGGTCAGGAAGGACTGCAAAAGGTGCGCACTGCAGTTGCCAACGGAACACCGTACGCTGTCGCTTTCGTCGATGTGCGCATGCCGCCGGGATGGGATGGAATTGAGACCATCTCGCGCATCTGGAAGGAGTTCCCCGATCTCCAGATTGTGATCTGCACGGCCTACTCCGACTACTCCTGGGACGAAATCGCCAAGTCCATCGGTAACTCCGATCAAATGCTGGTGCTGAAGAAGCCCTTCGAC
>JACCXL010000305.1 GCA_013697015.1 Chthoniobacterales bacterium
GAGTTGCAAAAGAAGACGGCATCGAGATGCGGTGGCGTGCGTTTTGTGAGCGCCTCGGCGAGGAGACCGCTGTGGAGCGAGCAATCCATCTGCACCATATTCGGCAGATCGAGATCGAGGACGTCGCGGATCGCTTTCTGGATCGCCGGATGGTTGCGCCCGATGTTGTAGACCGAGTAGCCGCTCAGAAAATCGAGATACGCTCGATCATCCATGTCGTAGAGATAGGCGCCCTCGGCGCGCGCGTAGACTTTGTCGAAACCAATCACGCGCTGCGCCGCGACGAGCGTGCGGTTGAGATGGCGATGGTGCAGCTCGTAGTTTTCGCCCAGACGCGCCGCGACAATCTCTTTTAAATCAAACGCCATTCAAATTTTGTAGGCGATTTACCTTCCGAACGCAAACAGCGCTCGTGCCTTCACGGCTTCCAATCCTGATAGGCTTCGTGCGCGCCTCTCTGCAGGTTAGTTTTTCCTGGCGAATGTCGCTCCAGTTGCGTGGCGAGCCATTGGAACCATTCGAAAGTTTTCTGTGAACCGCTGCGGCGTCGTTCGTCTTCGACGTACGGTCGCAGTTTCCTCCAGGCGAGACGAACCGTGCCGCCCACAAGGTCCGCGACAACACGTAACGGAACGATTCGCGCATAAACGGAATATCCGAGTCCCTCCAGAATCACACCAACGGAGTGCGCTGCGTCTAGCACACGCAGGTCCGCTTCAATCGCCGCGGTGCTCGAACCATCCGGAATGCTGTGCACCACAATCATCGACTTCATCCACTCCGAGGTTAGAATCGCCTGCACCGCGACGAAGGCGGCGCGTTCCTCGCGCTCGCAACGTGCCCGGCGCATTTCGATGACCCCGAATACGACAGCGCTAAGCACAGTCAGTGCCGTCGCAAGGTTCGCAACCGTCGAAAGGTCCACGCGACCGGTGTAGCAGAGAGGACCGCCAAGTGCGATCTGAAACGCCAGCACGTGGACGGTGGACTGTGTCGAAGAAGGAAGAAAGCGCGCCCCCTCACGAAAGAAAAACCGCAGAGTTCGCACGGAACTCTGCGGCTGATTTTTGCGATCTAATTCGCGCTTAGTCCTGATCAACCACCACGCGGCTCACGACTTGCGTGCCGCCAGTGGAATCATAGTAGACATGCACCGGAACGCCCGGCCGGATCAAGGACGCTTCGATCTCTTTGCCGGCTTTATTCATGTAGTGCACGGTCTTGCCGAGCGTGTAACTGATCGGATCCGTCACGCCGACGCGGCGGACGACGATGGTTTTGCCCGGCTCAAACGTGGACACAGTCCCGTCGGTCGAGGTGGTGGTGGTGTCCGTTGTGGTCGAACCCGTCACCGGATTAGTCGAGGTCGATTGTGTGGTGGTCGAGCCGGTTTGTGCGAATGCGAGCGGCGCGAACGCGGCGCACGCAATTGTCAGTAATGTCTTTTTCATTTTAATTTCCTTTGTTGTTTGTGGCTTTTGATGCCTGTCTACGATTCGCAGACGAGGCGTTCGCCGGACGGGCTCAGGACGAGCTGCGCCGGTCAATCTTGGACTGACTCCGGGAGTTCCGTATTCAACCAAAGCGAGCTAAATTCAGCGATTGAGCCGCAGTTCACATCGGCTAACGTGCGCTGCAGATGCCGCCCGCCACTGACCCCGCCGTGACGCCCGAGCTTGTCGCCCAGCACGGCCTGACAACCGAGGAATGCGAGCGGATCCGCAAGATTCTCGGCCGCGATCCAAATTTCACGGAACTGGGCATCTTCTCCGTGATGTGGAGCGAGCATTGCTCCTACAAAAATTCGCGAAAGGAACTGAAGAAGTTTCCCACCACCGGACCAAACATCCTCGTCAAAGCGGGGGAAGAGAACGCGGGCGTGGTCGATATCGGCGACGGCTGGGCGATCGCGTTCAAGATTGAATCGCACAATCACCCGAGCGCGATTGAGCCGTTCCAAGGCGCGGCCACAGGCGTCGGCGGCATCATCCGCGACATTTTCACGATGGGTGCGCGGCCGGAGTTTTTGCTTAATTCGCTGCGCTTCGGGCCGATTACCGCGGCATCAAACCTCACGCGGGACGCGAGCGGCTCGACGGAGTCTCGCTCTCCTACCGCCCTTACCAATGGGCAGATCGCACACAACCGCCGGTTGTTCACCGGCGTTGTATCCGGCATCGCGCATTACGGCAATTGCATCGGCGTCCCGACGATCGGCGGCGAAATTTATTTCGACGAAAGCTTCGAGGGCAACCCGTTGGTGAACGTTTTCTGCCTCGGGGTGCTGAGACACGAGCAACTGGCGCGCGGAGCCGCGCGCGGAATCGGCAACCCGGTTTTCTACGTCGGCGCGGAGACTGGCCGCGATGGACTGGCCGGGGCGGCGTTTGCGTCGCGTGAGTTGACGCAAGAATCGCGCGAAGATCGCCCGGCCGTGCAAGTGGGCGATCCGTTTAAGGAAAAGCTCTTGTTGGAGGCGTGTCTGGAGTTGCTCGCACGGGACGCCGTCGCCGGAATCCAGGACATGGGTGCGGCTGGCCTGACGTGCTCCACCTGCGAGACCGCCAGCCGCGGCGGGACCGGTGTGGAGATCGACCTGGCGAAAGTGCCGAAACGCGAGCCGGGCATGACGCCGTACGAGACGCTCCTGAGCGAATCGCAGGAGCGGATGTTGATCATCGCAAAGCGCGGAAAAGAGGATGTCGTTCGCGAAGTATTCGAGAAATGGGACGTGCCATGCGCAGAGATCGGCCGCGTTACCGATGATGGAATGATGCGCGTGCGAAACAACGGCAGCATCGCCGCCGAAATCCCCGCAAAACCGCTTGCCGATGAAGCGCCGCTCTATGCGCGCGAGGTAACGCCGGCTTCGCCGACGCCAACGCTCGATCTCTCCACTGTGCCAGAGATCAACAGCGAACGTGCGCTTCGCCAGTTGCTAAGCGAACCAACGATTGCTTCGAAAAATTGGGTGTTTCGCCAATACGACCACATGGTGCGAACCGGCACCGTCGTCAGGCCCGGATCCGATGCCGCCGTTTTCTGCGTACGCGCGGCGAACAAGATTCTGGCCGCGACGACCGATTGTAACTCGCTCTATTGCCTCCTTGATC
>JACCXL010000308.1 GCA_013697015.1 Chthoniobacterales bacterium
GAGCGGCAGGACCGGTTCATCAGAAGCGTGCTCTCGACTCTGGACGACGCGAAAGCCGCTGGCGTAGTGATCGATTGGGAACAGATCGATCCCGCCTACAAGAAGGATATCACCGCCTTCCTCGATAAATTCACGGACGCGCTGCATTACGATGACAAGCAACTCTGGCTCTGCGTTCAGCCCGGTCAGGATCTGGACTACATCGATTTCGAGGAGCTCTCCGATAACATCGATCGCTACGTCGCGCTCCTTTTCGATGAAACTTCCGACATCGATTCGCCCGGTCCGCTCGGCTCGAGGCCCTGGTTCGAAGGCTGGCTGCACGTCTTACTGGAGAACACGGACACCAAGCAGTGGATCGTCGCGCTGGGCAGCTACGGCTACGACTGGACGGCGGGAGCGAAGAAGGCGGAGCTGATCAGTTTTCCCGAAGCGATGAGCCGGGCGAGCTATGCCGAGATCGCGGCCGCTACGGTGACCGGGCCTGGATATAACCCGTCGTTTTCGTACACAGATGCAGACAAGGAACACGCCGTCTCCTTCCTCGACGTTGTCACCTTTTTGAATCAATTGCGCGAAGTCCGCGATGCCAAAGCAGGCGGAATCGCGGTCTACCGGCTCGGCACGGAAGACACGGCGATCTGGGATTCGTTCAACGTGCCCGCCGACTTTGCGTTGGATAACAAGACGCGTCCGTTGCTGGAGGTGTTGCGCGGCACCGACACGATAACCGACGTCGGCGATGGTGAGATCGTGTCGGTGGACGAGACGCGCTCTGACGGAATGCGCACCATCGCCGTGGACGGAGAGCATTACCTGACGGCGGAGTACACAAAGTTTCCGCAATTTCCGACGCTCTATCACCAGGGCGCCGGAGACGAACATCAAGTCGCGATCACATTCGATGATGGTCCGGATCCGGAATGGACGCCGCAAATTCTCGATATTCTGAAAACGCACAACGCGAAGGCGGCTTTCTTCCTCGTGGGAGCGAATGCGGAGAAATATCCCGCCCTGGTGCGCCGGATTGTGAACGAAGGGCACGAGATCGGGAACCATACCTACTACCACCCGAATCTCGCTCTTTGTTGGCCCGAACACATCCGGCTGGAACTGAACGCGACGCAGCTGCTGCTCGAGACGATCACCGGACGCGCGACCACGCTCTTCCGGCCGCCGTATGCTGCGGACACGAGTCCTTCCCGCATCAGCGAACTGACGCCGTTGAATATCGCGCAGGATCTGGGCTACCTCGTCGTGCTGGAGAACATCGATCCGCAGGATTGGGCAAAACCAGGCGCAGACATCATCGTGCAACGGGTGAAACAGCAACGCCGCGATGGCAGCATCATTCTGCTGCACGACGCCGGCGGCGATCGCGCGCAGACGGTGGAGGCGTTGCCGCGGATTCTCGATTACCTCTATGCGAGAGGCGATTCCGTGGTCCCGTTGAGCACCCTCCTGGGAACTTCGCGCGACGGGGTCATGCCGCCGTTGCAAGGCAGCGGCCGATCGCTTTCGCGCGTCGTGAGCGGCACCGGCTTTCATATTTATCATGTGGTCGAAGAATTTCTCTGGGCCTTCATGATCGTCGCGACCGCGCTGGTAGTCGTTCGCACCCTCGTTGTCATCTGGCTCGCTTCCCGCTTTCGGCGTCGCGAACAGAGGGAATTTGCGGAGCCGGTCAGCATTATGATGGCGGCCTACAACGAAGGAAAAGTGATAACGGCCACCCTGGAAGCCCTGCGGACGACGGATTATCGAGGTGAATTCGAGATCATCGTGATTGATGACGGTTCCCGCGATGACACGGCGGCGCAGGTAGAGGAAATGGCTCGGCGCGACCAGCGGATCCGTTTGTTTCGGCAGGAGAATCGCGGAAAGGCGCGTGCTTTGCAGCGCGCTCTCCTCCTCGCCCGCCACGGCATCATTGTTTTCCTCGATGCCGATACACATTTCCAACCCGACACTCTGCGGCAACTCGTGCAGCCGTTCGCAGATGAAAGTGTCGGCGCGGTGTCGGGTCATGCGAAGGTGGGAAACCTGCGGACTTTCATCGCGCGTTGTCAGGCGCTCGAGTACACGTGCGGGTTCAACCTCGATCGCCGCGCCTACACGCGCTGGAACTGCATCACGGTCGTGCCGGGAGCTGTGAGCGCGATGCGGAAGGCGAGGATTGACG
>JACCXL010000312.1 GCA_013697015.1 Chthoniobacterales bacterium
ACGCAGCAGGAGATCGATTTACAGGGTCAGCTGCGCGAAAACGAAATCGTCGTGCCCTTCCGCCTCACGCAAACAGGGCCCGTCATCAAATACAGTTTTGCTAATCCGGCCGAAGCGTTGCAGCTACGGTTGGGCGAGAACGACTCCCGTTTGGAGGAACTATCGAGCAGCGGCGCGGCGAAGATCACGCCCGCGCAATTCGATCGCAAGATCCGTGGAACGGCGGTGACCTACGAAGATCTGGCGCTGAAGTTTCTCTATTGGCCCGATGGTCGCGTGCTCGGCGAAGATTCCATCCGAACGCGGAACTGCTGGAAACTTCAGCTGCGCGCGCCCGCCAAGAGTTCGCAGTATGCCAACGTCGTTCTCTGGGTGGACAAGGAAGGGGGCGCTCTGATGCGGATGGAAGGCTATGGTTGGGACGGCCAGCTGGCGAAACGTTTTGAAGTAATCTCAGCGCAAAAGATCGACGGTCGATGGTTCCTGAAGCAGATGCGTATCGAAGAGATGGATCGAGGAACCGGGAAGGTGCGTTCCCGCACGTATCTGGAGATCAAAAGATAGCTCTCGACGCCGCGCAGTGGCGGCGGGCTCCTAACTCTGTAAGAGTAATTACTCGATGAACCGAATTTGCTTTTTTGTTTACGCCTTCGTGGCGGCGGATCTCGTCACTGTGCTGGGGCAAAATCAAGCGCCTCTGGTCGTCAGTCCGATCGCAGGATTTACTGCTTTTGCCGGAGCGCCCGGACGCTCGATTGATCTCGCGGCCGCTTTCAAGGATGCCGACGCTTCCACCGCCGTCGAGTTCTCGACCGTCCTCGGAAACGTAGGCGTCGTTCTCTATGGGCAACAAAAACCGATCACGGTCGCAAACTTTCTGAATTACGTGAACTCCGGCCGCTACTTCAGGCCAGATCCAACGACGCAACAACTGGCCTCCAGCTTTATCCACCGATCAATCCCGGGTTTTGTCATTCAAGGCGGCGGATTTCTGGGGACGGCCGATCCAGGGCAATCTGCTCGCCACACAAGTCATGACGTTTCCGGCGATCCAAAACGAACCCGGGATTTCGAACAAACGGGGCACGATCGCGATGGCGAAAGTGGCGAACAATCCGAACAGCGCGACCAGTCAGTGGTTCATCAACCTGGCGGACAATTCGCACACGATTGATCCAAATACTCACCAGGACGTCGGGCTCGATGTGCAGAACGGCGGTTTCACGGTCTTCGGCCGTGTGGCCGGCAGCGGCATGAGCGTCGTGGACAACATCGCGCTCGTTCCGCGCTACAACTTCGGGTCCCCGCTCGATTCCATTCCGTTGCGTAGCTATGACACGAGCAAACCGATCAAGCTCGCCAATCTCGTTTCGATCCCGGCGATCACCGTCATCTCTCCGCTCGTTTATTCAGCCCAGAGCGACAAGCCGGCGGTCGCGAGCGTCATAATCGGGACCAGCGGGACCCACTTCTTGTGACACCGGGAACGCAGACCGGCACCGCACACGTCACCGTCACGGCGAGAGATCTGGACGGCGCCAGCGTCGCGCAAAGCTTCACCGTCAACGTGGTGACGGCGCCCGGGCGTCTCGTGCAACTGTCTACTCGCCTTCAGATCGGCACCGGTAATAACGTGCTCATCGGTGGATTCATTATGCGCGGTGATGCGCCGAAGCGGCTGATGCTGCGCGCGATCGGGCCTTCCACAAATCTGCCCGGTGCGCTGGCCGATCCCGTCCTCGAATTGCACGACAGCGCCACGGCCATCGTGGCCTCGAATGACAACTGGGGCGACGCGCCGAACAAGCAGGACATCATCAATACCGGCATTGCGCCCTCCTCGCCTAACGAGTCCGCCATCCTGGTGACGCTCCCATCAAACGCGAATAACGCGGCCTACACCGCGATCGTGGAAGGGGCCAATAACAGCAGCGGCATCGGCTTGGTCGAGGTTTATGATCTCGATAGCGGTCCCGGCTCGACGCTTCTGAATATTTCCACGCGCGGCCGGGTGGACGTCGATCCGAACGCGCTCATCGGCGGCTTCTTCATCGGCGGCACCCAATCGAAAAACGTTCTCGTGCGCGCGATCGGGCCTTCCTTGCCGCCGAGTCTGTCGAATCGGCTGGCCGACCCGATCCTGGAGTTGCGGGACGGAAACGGCGCGCTCGTCGATTCAAACGATGATTGGCAGACCAACAATCCGAACTCCGCGCAGATTCAGCAAACCGGCATCGTGCCGCCTAATCCGAAGGAATCCGCCCTTCTCGATACTTTGCCGGCCGGTCCCTACACCGCGATCGTGCGCGGCATGAATGGAACCGCCGGAATCGGCTCCGTGGAAGTGTATCAACTTCCGTAAACGGCTTTTCAGGGCAGGTCTTGTGCGCCCTTGACGATCTCGGCGAAACTGCGCGCGTCGAGACTCGCGCCGCCCACCAGCGCGCCGTCGATATCGGGTTGTGTCATGAGCGCGCGCGCATTGTCGGGCTTAACGCTGCCCCCGTATTGAATCCGAATTCGATCCGCCGTCGCTTCATCTGAAATCTCGCAAAGAGTGTGGCGGATAAACGCGTGCGCTTCCTGCGCCTGCGCGGTCGTAGCGGTCTGGCCGGTTCCGATGGCCCAGATCGGTTCGTATGCGATCACCGTCTCGGCCAGTTCCTTTGGGCCGAGGTCGGTGAGGCTCCCGCGCAACTGCAGCGATAGTATTTTCTCGACGCTACCGCGCTCGCGTTGCTGAAGCGTTTCACCCACGCACACGATGGGGCGCAACGCAGCCTCATGCGCCGCGCGCACTTTGCGGTTTACGATTTCGTCCGTTTCGCCAAACAGTTGCCGCCTTTCGCTATGCCCCAGCACGACGTAGCGCACGTAGAGATCGCGTAACATCTCCGCGCTAATCTCGCCTGTGAACGCGCCGCTGCGCTCCCAATGCATGTTCTGCGCTCCCACCTTCACGTTTTGGGATTTGGCGAGCGCTTCGGTCACTTTCGCGAGCGCGGTGAACGGCGGCACCAGCACCACTTCGACATCGGAAACCTCGCCCAGCTCCAGAAGCAACGTCGCGACGAAATCCGCCGACTCCGCCTGGGTCATGTTCATCTTCCAATTCGCGGCGACAATTTTTTTACGCATGGAATTAGCGATCCGATAAGGCGGCCACCCCGGGGAGATCCTTCCCTTCCAGGAGCTCGAGCGAAGCTCCGCCTCCGGTGGAAATGAAGGTCATCTTGTCGGCCAGGCCGGCTTGTTTCACTGCGGTGACGGAATCGCCGCCACCGATGATTGTTTTCGCGGCTGACTTCGCGAGCGCTTCCGCAATCGCGGTCGTGCCGGCGCCGAATTCCGGTATCTCGAAAATCCCGACCGGCCCGTTCCACAGCACGGTCTTGGCGCGCGCGATTTCGTCTTCGTAAAGCGCGACGGTGGCATGGCCGATATCGACCGCTTGCCATCCGTCGGTAATGCCGTGTTTCGGTGAGACACGCGCGGTGTTGCGTTTCGCCGCGCCAGCACGGATTTCCTGCGCTTCCAAGGCGTCGACCGGCAGCATCAGCCGCACGCCCTTTTCCTTCGCGAGAGCGATCAGCTCGCGCGCGAGATCAAGTTTATCGGCTTCCGCCATGCTGGCGCCGATCGGCACCCCCTGCGCTTTCCAGAATGTATTGGCCATCGCGCCGCCGATCAAAATCGCGTCGGCTTTCTCCATCAGCTTCTTCAGGACGCCGATCTTATCGGAAACTTTGGATCCGCCCATGATGACGACGAACGGCTTCGCGGGTTGATCGAGCTCCTCGTGCAGATATTTCAGCTCTTTCTCCATCAGAAATCCGGTCGCGGCTTGCGAGAAAAAGCGGGCGATGCCGGATGTGCTTGCATGGGCGCGGTGGGCTGCGCCGAAGGCATCGTTCACGTAGAGATCGCCGAGCTGCGCAAGCTTTTCGGCGAAGCGCGTATCATTTGCCTCTTCTT
>JACCXL010000318.1 GCA_013697015.1 Chthoniobacterales bacterium
GTGTGGCGGTGGATTCCCCGTGACTGCGGCCGACCATGTGCTGTCTGCGGGACGACCGGCGTCGCTTCGGGCTGGAGAGGAGATTTTCTTTCGCGCGGCCGAATTTGGTTGCCGCGCATGGGTGGCAATTTCTGGTGGAATCGACGTGATGCCGGTCCTTGGCAGCCGATCAACTGACATGCGCGGAGTTTTCGGCGGGTTCGCCGGCCGCACTCTGCGCGACGCCGATGAGATTCCGCTGAGCGCCAGTTCGGCGATGACTGCGCAAATCGGGCGCCGAATCGGTGACGCCGCGCACGCGTCCTGGAGCGCCTCCGCGGAATGGGCGAACGTGGGCCGCGCTCCCGGATTACTGCGCTTTGTGCGGGGGATTGACTGGGATCGATTTGAGGAGGAAGCGCACGCGACGCTTATTCGACAAGCGTTCCGTGTTTCACCTGACTCAGATCGAATGGGCGTGCGCTTCGAGAGTTCGCCCCTGAAACTGAAGCATCCATCGGACTTGCTATCAGAAGCGGTGGTGCCGGGCACGATCCAAGTGCCGCCTTCCGGAGAACCGATTGCGCTACTGGGAGATTGCCAAACGATCGGCGGTTATCCGAAAATCGCGCACGTGATCAGCGTCGATCTAAGCATCGCGGCCCAGCTTCGCGCGCCTGAGCTGGTGCACTTTCGTGAGGTATCGGTGGCGGAAGCGCATCGCCTGCTCGTGCGGAGGGAAGAAGAGCTGGCGCGTTTCTGGTTCGGCTTGGAAGCGGTCTTGCGATGAACCTCGTGGTTGATCTGAATGCTGATCTCGGAGAAGGCGCAGGCTTTGACGAAGAAATTCTTAGTCTCGTCACGTCCGCGAATATCGCCTGTGGCTTCCACGCGGGCGATCCGCAATCGATCTTTGATTCAATTCGCGCCGCACACGAACGCGGCGTGGCGGTGGGCGCGCACCCGAGTCTGAACGATCGCGTGAATTTCGGACGAACTGAGAAGGAGACGGACGCGGGAGAAGTCTTTGCGCTCGTCGCCTACCAACTCGGAGCTTTCCAGGCACTGGCGCACGCGGCCGGCGCGGAAGTGCGCCACATAAAACCGCATGGAGCGCTCTACAACATGGCTTCTCGTAACGGAGCTCTGGCCGATGCAATTACCCATGCAGTCCTGGCGGTCGATCGCAAGCTCATCCTCTTCGCGCCAGCGGACAGCGCGCTCGCACACGCGGCGGCGGCGTTGAATCTGCAGGTGCTTTACGAGGTCTTTGCCGACCGCAATTATATGCCGGACGGTTCGCTCGTCCCGCGATCACGGCCCGACGCATTACTCGATGATCCGGTGGCAGCGGCGGAGCGCATCATCCGCATGCTCGTGGAGGGAAAAGTGTCTGCGATCAACGGCGTCGACATTCCGGTTCAACCCGAAACCGTCTGCGTCCACGGCGACGCACCGCAAGCCGTCGCGTTCGTGCGCGCGTTACGTGCCCGGTTGGAACTGGAAGATGTAATGATTGCGGCGCCCGGGCGGAATCCATGAGCGAGGCAAACGCTCAACCAGTGACGCTGCGTCGCGGTCTGGGATTGCTGGATGCGACCATGATCGTGATCGGCTCGATGATCGGCTCCGGCATTTTCATCACCTCTGCGGAATCGACTCGCTTGATCGGCGCGCCCGGCTGGCTGCTCCTGGCGTGGAGCGTCGCCGGGTTGATGACGATCACGGGCGCACTCTGTTGCGCGGAGCTGGCTACGATGATGCCGCGCGCAGGCGGCGTTTACATCTTCCTCCGCGAAGCTTACGGCCCGGCCACCGGTTTTCTCTTCGGTTGGACGCTGTTGTTCGTCGTGCAAACCGGAACGATCGCGGCCGTGGCGATCGCCTTCGCGAAATTCGTCGGCGTCTTTGCTCCGGCAATCGCGAGTGATCATTATGTTGTCGCACCCTTCAGGCTGTTCGGCAGCTATGCGATCATCCTGTCGACTGAGCAGCTGCTTGCAGTTCTCCTCATCGCGTTCCTCACGTGGACAAACACGCGCGGACTCGAGACCGGCCGGTGGATCCAAAATACATTTACGATCGCGAAGACAGCCGCCCTCGTTGGTTTGATTCTGCTCGGGCTCTCCTTGGGCTGGCAAGCGACCACGGCGAGTCGCTCGGCCGACTGGTGGAATCCTTCCGCGAACGGCTGGCGTCCGCAGGCAGTTCAACCGGGGTTCGCGCTCGCAGGTTCGCTCGCGCTCGTCATTCTCTTCGGTAAAGCAATGGTCGGCCCGATTTTCGCGCAAACCGCCTGGACGAATGTCACATTTCTCGGCGGCGAAGTGCGCGATCCCGGCCGCAATCTCGCCCGCGCGTTGCTGGCCGGATGCGGTCTCGTGGTCGTCCTCTATGTGCTGGCCAACGTCGCTTATGTGGCGACGCTCTCACTCGACCAACTCGCGCACGCGCCGCAGAACCGTGTCGCAGTCGCGGCGATGAACGCAGTGCTCGGCCGGAATGGAGCGCTTCTCATGGCCGCGGCGATCGTTGTTTCGACCTTCGGATGTAACAACGGACTCATCCTGGCCGGCGCACGTGTCTCCTACGCGATGGCGCGTGATCGACTGTTTTTCCGCCGCATCGGAATGACTAACAAGCGGCACGTCCCTGCGGCCGCCCTGGTGGCGCAGGGAGTGTGGGCCGCCTTTCTCACTCTGCCGCGCACCGTCACCACCAATGCCGAGACCGGTGCGGTGACCTATGGGAACGTGTACACGCAGCTGCTCGAGTACATCGTCTCGGCCGATCTCGTCTTCTACGCGCTCCTCGTTCTCGCCGTCATCGTCATGCGCCGTAAAACACCCGCCGCAGCGCGCCCCTATCGGACGCCGGCTTACCCGGCCGTCCCGCTCATCTCGGCTTTGTTCGCGTTGCTCCTGATTGGCGATCTGGCCTATCTGGCGCCGGCAACGTCGGGAATCGGCTATCTCCTGGTTCTGACAGGGCTGCCGGTTTATTTTGTTTGGGCAGGCCAAGCCGGAGTCCGTAGTCGGACCGCGCCGGCTTAGTCGAGCCAACTTCTCTTGCTGCCGGACGCGCCCCGCGCCGGAATTAGTCGGGTCCTAAAAAACGCCGAGGACCTTTAGTACGATAACGATCACAACGATGACGCCGACGATGTAGAAGATATTTCTGTTCATGATGAAAGCTGGATATACGGCGCTGCACCGTCTGGCGAGGAATTATGCAGGCTTTTTTTTGGGCCCGTCGGCGGCAGCGGTTGTTTAGGGCAGCCTCTGCCGGATCGAGGCGCGAAGGCCGAAATCATTTTATCTTGAAATGGGATTGACTTTCGGGCCCGGGGCTTTCTAGAATTTCAGCCCCCCTATAAAAACTAACTCTGTTTCCACATTCATTGCGGCCCTGGCGCTGGCCTTTCTCATTCCTGTGGGAGCGCGGGCGCAAGTCCTCGAATCAGCAAGCGGAACCACTGCGGCGAGTATCACTGCGGCGCGCGATGTTTTTCGCGTTGATCTCGGCGGCGGCACCGTCGCGGGCGCGAACGGCTCCTTTGGCGGGGTGCGACGCGAAATTAAGTGGGACGGTGTGCCCGACGCTTTGTCCGCCCCCAATAATTTGCCGGCAGATTTCTTCAACGTAAACTCGCCGCGCGGCGCTGTCTTTTCC
>JACCXL010000360.1 GCA_013697015.1 Chthoniobacterales bacterium
CTCCTGGCGCGTGCCGAAGAGTTCGACATTTCGCGAAACGTGGAACGGACTCTGGAAGTCCTTTATGAGGCGGCCAACGCCGCTTCTACGTCGGGAAAAATCCGGAAAACCTGATCGAGACGGGCGATCTCGAAAATTGGTTGCACATTTTCCTGCAGACCGGCGAGCGCGAACTTGCCGCCGTAGGCCTCGACGCTCTGCATCCCCTCGATCAAAATCGCCAGACCCGAGCTGTCGATGTAGCTGACCTCAGACAGGTCGACGACGAGCGTTTTCGGCTTTTCCTCCACCATGGCTCCGAGCGATGTCGCAATCCGCGGGGATACGTGGAGATCGATTTCGCCTTTGAGCGGAAGGACGTTAGGTCGGTCGGTCGTTGGCATATCAATGGATGTTTCGTGCATCATCTCATAGGCGCGTGCGTCGTCAATCAATCACCAACCAAGCTGCGCCATCACGTCATCGACATCGTCCAAGTCGTCGAAGAGAAAATCGGGCGCCTCTGCAGCCAAGCGCTCTCTTGACCATGAACCCGTGGCGACTGCGATCGTGCGAGCGCCGAATGCCCGGCCGCAGGCGATGTCATGGCCGGTGTCGCCAATCACATCGATCTCCGCGCCCGCAAACTCGATGCCATGTTTCTCCGTCGCCCGCTGTTGCGCGATTGCGCCGAGCTGGTTGCGATCGCGGTGATCGTCTGCGAAGGCTCCGAATTCGAAATGCTCCCACAAACCGTAACGCTGCAATTTGAGTTCCGCGCCACGCTGCATGTTGCCGGTAAGTAATGCCACGACGCGATCGGGATTCTGCTTTAGACGCCGCAGTAATTCGTTCACGCCGGGCATGACGTGACCTTGCAATCCGGGTAGCAGTTGGCCGAGGAACGAAAGGTACTGATCGAGAAAAGCGACAATGTTTTCCTCGATTTGTGGCACATCGTACTTTCGCAGGATGCTCGCGATGATCCGCGTGTCGGTCCGACCTGCGATCTCGATATCATGCAGTCCGTCGCGCACCCCGAAGCGTTCCTGGACGGCGCGTTTTAGCGCTTGATCGCCGGCGCCGCCGGTCGTGATCAGCGTTGCGTCGATGTCCCAGAGGAGCAGCCGTTTCATGTGTTTAGGATAGCGCGGGAGCGGATTTATTGATTTCTACGCGGCAGCGGCTGCTCTATCGCTTCGCTTCCCGGATTTCTACCACACCGATCTGGTCACGGGCTGACGGCTGGCCAAACGCGAAGCCGCTTTCAGTGCGCGGGCCTTACGCGTCGAAACTCTGGGGGAGAAATTTCCGGTCGGCCAAGCTACCGCGCAGGAGCATGCATGAGGAGAACGACCACCATGGAACCGGCGAAGGCGAGCAGTGCAACCGCGGCGGCGGCGATCACGTAAGTGCGTGCGGGATCTTTTGTTTTCCTGCGGTCGGGAAAGGGTGATGCGTTCGTGAAGTCAACTGGCCGCAGGCTCTCTTCCGCCGGTATCGCTCTGGCGATCGTAGCGACGGGCAACGGCTGCGCCGCGCTTGGTGTATCCGTTTCGTAGCGCGCGTCTATTCCGCCGAAACGGATTCGCTCTCCACCGCGCAACGTCGCGTCCATCAGGGGCGCGCCATTGATGCGCGTGCCATTCGTTGAGCCCAGATCTTTCAGGTGATAAGTACCGCTCGCCAGCCGCAGTTCCGCGTGTCGACCAGAGACGGATTGATCATCGATCTGAACCAAATTCTCCGGCGAACGACCGATCGTAATCAAATCTTCCGACAGCTCGTGCGTCGTTCCGCTGACAATCAGTTTTCGCATGGCCGGGAGATCTTATCCCACCGCCGCGCGACCGGTCGAGCGATCTTTCCATCCTCGGGAGCAGCCGTTGACCCACCGGAGCGGCACCCGCATAGTGGCGCTCTCCATGTCGATCGAGCGCACGCGCAACTTTTGCATCATCGCGCACATCGATCACGGCAAGACGACTCTGTCCGATCGTTTGCTCGAACGCACCGGGACGATTCACGAACGCGATCGGCAGGATCAGTTGCTCGACTCGATGGATCTCGA
>JACCXL010000332.1 GCA_013697015.1 Chthoniobacterales bacterium
CCGCAGATGAGTTTGAGGAGCGCAAGCTCGCGCGTCGGCTTGGTTTCGAAAGCCGGGAGGCGCTCGGATTCCGTTTAGCCGAGTGCCGGAAGGCCATCAGGCAGACCGCTGCACACTATCTCGGCGCAACGCTGGAAGGCTAGTGCGCCCCGACCAAATGCCAGAGTTGACGCAGCACATACATGCTCACCAGCAGACCTGCGCCGACTATGACAAAGAGCAGGACCAGCACCCCGATAACAAAAAACCAGTCGCTAGCGCGAGCTGGTCGAGAAGGCGAAGTGTGTGCGCACAGTAGTCGATAGTTGCGCGCGTTCGATTTGAACCAGAACGAGAAAGCATCTCCAAAAAGCGGCACGATTCCCACGAGTTCATTGATCAGAATATTCAGCGACATTCGAGCGAGGAGAATCTTGGGGAGCCCGCGACGCGCAGCTTGAACCAGCGCCACAGCGGAGATGAAACCGGAACCTGCGTCGCCCAGGCCCGGTATGAGGCCCAGGAGAGGATCGAGTCCAAACCGGAATTTCGTCCCCGGCACCCGCACTAAATTGTCCATCAAGAGGGCGAGCCAGCGGAACAACGGCTCGAGCTCAGCGCGTTTGCGCTTTTCCTCCGGTGGAAGCACCTCCCAATCGATTTCCCTGGCCGCTGACTGTTTCCTTGTGGGCATCTGCACGTTCAACCTGTTCCTGAGCGAAGCGAAGGATCTCACACTCGGAGTTTACGGCACGCAAGCACCCGCGGAAGCGTCGACAGGCATATGAGAGGTCCTTCGCCGTCTGCGCGGCTCAGGATGACAAACAGCTAGCCCGGGATTTCCTTTAGCATCTGCGTGTTCGTCGGAAACTTCTTCACGAACATGAGCAGACGCTGAAGGGCCTCATCGGGTTTATGACCAGCGAGACCGCGCCGGATCAGGTTGATCTTTTCCAGCTCCCATGCCTGCAGGAGGAGTTCTTCGCGGCGCGTGCCGGAAAGAAAGATGTCGACCGCCGGATAGATGCGGAGATCGCTGATCTTGCGATCCAGGACGAGTTCCATGTTCCCGGTACCTTTGAATTCCTGAAAAATCAGCTCATCCATCCGGCTGCCCGTTTCGATCAAGGCTGTCGCGACGATGGTAAGCGATCCGGCTTCTTCGGTATTCCGAGCGGCAGCGAAAAGCTTTCGCGGGATCTCCATGGCGCGAGCGTCGATTCCGCCGCTCATAGTGCGGCCACCTCCACCCATCGCGTTGTTGAAGGCACGTGCGGTTCGGGTGATCGAATCGAGCAAGATGAACACGTCCTTCCCGGCTTCGACGAGACGCTTGGCGCGCTCGACTGCGAGCTGCGCAATGCGCGTGTGGCTTTTGATATCGCTGTCGTTTGAACTCGCCATGATCTCCGCGCCCGGGCAGGAGCGACGAAAGTCTGTGACTTCTTCGGGCCGCTCATCCACGAGGAGGATGATCAACTTCATCTCCGGCTGATTCTTCGTGACCGCGTCGGCGATGTGGTGCAGGAGCGTTGTCTTGCCGGTCCGGGGTGGGGCGACAATGAGACCACGTTGACCCATCCCCAGCGGCGTCATCAAATCCATGATGCGCGTCGTGTAACGCTCCGGGACTGTTTCTAATTTAATCCGGCGATTTGGGTTGATCGTGGTGAGCTCTTCGAACGGACGCAGCCCCTGATATTTCGGCGGCTCGTCGTCATTGATCTTCAGCAAACGCATCAGCTGTGGTCCCCGATTGCCGCGGCGCGTTTCGCCATGGATCCACATGCCGTCGCGCAGCGCGAAGCGGCGCACGATTTCCGGCGTGACGAAAATATCCTGAGGCGTCTGCACGAAATTACGTTTGCCATCGCGCAAAAATCCAAAGCCTTTCCCGGAGATCTCGATGATGCCGTCACCCAATTCCGGTTCGCGCTCCAGCTCCCCGTTGGGCAGAGGACCTTCGGCCCGGTCCTCATTCACGTCGCGCCCACCGTCGCCCATCCCTGCCTCCTCGCGTCGCTGTCCGCCTTCAGTTGTCTCAACGCTCTGAGCACCGCCAAAGCCGCCGGATTCCGGCGAGGATGACCCGCTGTCGCCCCGATTTTCACCGGAGAAGTCGCCCGCTCGGCGATCTGAACGTGGCCCATGCCGCCGAGGAAATCTGCGGCGCGGCCGTCGTTTTGGCTCCGTCCCAGCGGTTTCGGCGGCTGGCTTATTCTCTGTTTCTTCGCTCATAATTAGGAGACACCGGCGCTGCTTGGCAGCAAACCTCCGCACGGGTGCGGCGGAAATAACTATGCAGGCAACTTTGCCAGCACTTCGTCGGGAATATCTAAATTCGAATAGACGTTCTGCACGTCATCGTCGTCTTCGAGACTGTCGCACAGGCGCAAAACCTGATGCGCGACCGCCTCATCGTCGACCGTAACTGTCGTATCGGGGATGAAACTAAACTTTTGCCCATCGGTGGTGACGCCCGCGTGTTTGAGCGCCTCAGCTACTGCGTAGAGCTGATCGTGGGAAGTGGTAATAACATACTCCTCCTCCTCCGTTGTCAACTCTTCCGCACCGGCTTCCAGAGCGAGCTCAAATATTCTCTCCTCCGCAATCTTCCCGCGCAAGATCGTGATCTGTCCTTTCTTATGGAACATGTAGGAAACGCTGCCGCTCGTCGCGAGGTTGCCGTTGTTCTTCGTAAAAATCCGCCGGAGGTCGGCGGCCGTGCGGTTCTTGTTGTCCGTCGCCACTTCCACAATCACGGCCACTCCGCCCGGCGCGTAACCTTCGTAAATGATTTCGTCAAAATGCGCCGCCTCAACGCCTTCGCCGGTTCCGCGTTTGATGGCCCGCTCGATGTTGTCGTTCGGCATGCTCTGGGCACGGGCCGCCTGGATCGCGCTACGTAGTCGCGGATTTCCGTTCGGATCGCCGCCGCCGATTTTCGCCGCGATGCTGATCTCTTTCGCGAGCTTGCTGAAGATCGCGCCGCGCTTCACGTCCAGCGCGCCTTTGAAGCGCTTCACCTTCGACCACTTGCTGTGTCCCGCCATGAATGGGAGTTCTGGTTAAACGAAGCCGCCTGGCCAAAAGCGTTCTCGAAAAGTCTCGGAACGGGCGCGCCTCGAAAGAGAGTTGCTAACGAGGAGGCGGACTAACGTTGGAAATTAAACGCGAAACCCGTCGTTATGTCAATCACAGTCGCGCGCGGCACTTGGAGATCGTCTCACTTATGTTGCTTAATCATCGCGCGCAACCGCTCGACGATCTCCGGCTCTTCCTTTAGTTCCGCCAGCGGCGCGATCTCGCGGAGAATGAGCTGGATGTCGAGCCGTTCTCCCTGGCGCATTAGAACACCTTCGATATCGAACCAATCCACACCGCGAGCAGCAAAGGCCTTGTAAACGATCAAATCTTCTGCCGAGCAGGTGCGCAGCGTAGTATCGACGGCCGGTTGCCATAACGAACTCCGCTCAATCACCCTTTCTTCGAAGGGCAATCCACTCAGCGCAATGTCAATCGGCACTCCGCTTCCGGAATATGCCAGTAAAACACGCCGGGTGAGAGCGAACTCTCGCGCGGTTTGATGTCGCGGCTGAAATTGGGATAATAGTTCGTCGACATATGACTCCTCGCTACCGAAGCCAGTAAGGAGTGCGACATCCGCATCAAGAGTTTGCCTTGGCTGGCCCCAGCGCTGAACCGCCAGTCCGCCGATGACGCACCATTTCCACCCTCGCGGCTCGAAAAATTGCTGCAAGGAAAGCGCCGCTTCGATTTGCGGCGTCAGCATCGCATCCGACTGAACCAATACTGCTGCTCGACCAATCCGGAGCTGGCGCGTCCTAACTCCGGCGGAAGTGGAAAGGTGATCGAACCCAGCAGCATGGCTGATTGTGCCCGTGCCTGCTCTTCCGTGAGTGCGCGCAGTTCCTGCCGCTTCACCTCCAGCAGCCCCTTTTCCGCGGCGCGCCATTGCGCCATCCACGCGCGTTGTTCCTCTGGAGTTTCGGCGAGCTTCACCAATATGATTATGCCGCACGCGCCGCGGTGCGGCAATCCTCACTTACGATGGCGCGCGATTGTTCGGCCGGTGTCATCCCGGACGAAGTCGAGGAACCGGATTTTCGGGTAGTGGGGCAGAAGGCTACAATCCTGTTGCGGAAATTGAAGCTAGCGCCGCAGCGTCCTTCGACCCCGAAAACGTTCGGGGCTCAGAATGACAGGCGTTGTTAACCGGCGGGCGCGTTTACTGCCCGCTTCCGTGCCGTCGCTTCGAGGATCCGTTTGCGCAGCCGCAGCGACTTCGGTGTGACCTCGACGTATTCGTCCGCGCCGATGTATTCGATCGCGCGTTCCAGGCTCATCCTGAGCGGCGCCTCCAGTTGAATGCCTTTGCCGTCACCCTGACTGCGCATATTCGTCAGATGCTTCGCCTTGCACGGGTTGACCGGCAAATCTTCCGGTCGTGCATTCTCGCCCACCACCATGCCCGCGTAGATTTCCTCCTGCGGGCCGACGAACAACTTTCCGCGCGCCTGAATGTTGTTGAGCGCGTAAGCGGTGCTCGTTCCCGGCTCCATCGAGATCATGACGCCGCGATTGCGCCCCTCCATCTCGCCTTTGAATGCCGCGTATTCGCGGAACAGATGGCTCATGATGCCTTCACCGCGCGTCAGATTCACGAGGTCGCTTTCGAATCCGATTAGCCCGCGCGTCGGGACGATCGCTTCGACCGAGACGCGCGTCGGGTGGTGGTCCATCGAGACAATCTCGCCTTTGCGCGCGGCGAGAGACTGGAGC
>JACCXL010000351.1 GCA_013697015.1 Chthoniobacterales bacterium
ATACTCCAAGTACTGGCGCGTAATCCGTTCGATCGAGATCTCGTAGATATCGAGCTCGTCCCGTTTGATCAGGTTAAGCAGCAGGTCCAGCGGACCAACGAAAATTTCCAACCGAACTTTGTAATCAGTTTCCATGCGCGACCGTACTAGATTAGGCGCCGGCGGAGCCAAAGTAAACGCGCGTCGACCGTGCGCGAACCGTGGAGCTCAGGCGTTCAGTTCTCTGAAACCGGCATGCCGGTGCACCCAAACGCTATTCACGATGCCGAGTCCAAACATGATCATTAGGATGAAAGATCCGCTGTAGCTGATCAGGGGTAATGGCACGCCCGTAATCGGCACCATCGAGATCGTCATGCCGATGTTTTGGAAAATGTGCGTAAAAATAAGAGCCGAGACCCCCACCACCAGCAGTAAACCAAATTGATCGCCGGCAAAGAAAGCAACGAAGAGACAGGTCAGAAGCAGAACCGCGAAAGCACTGATCAACAAAACACCGCCAACAAACCCCCATTGTTCGCCGATGGCAGAGAAAATGTAGTCGTTGTGCACCGCGGTCGCAGGAAGAAATCCGAGTTCGATCTGAGTATTCGGCGCTTTGAAACCTTTGCCGGCCCAACCACCGGAACCGATCGCAATCAGTGACTGGTTAATTGCCCAGGCCGAGCCCTGCCGGTCGATATCGGGATTGATGAACGCGGTGATGCGCTCCTGCTGATACGGCTTCAGGCCGAGATTGATCGCAATCGGAATAAAGGCCGCGACAATCAGGATAATGCAAATCAGATAGCGCATCGGAATACCGCCGACGAAGAGGAGCGCAAGCAAGACCGGACCCCAGATGATGCATTCGCCCAAGTCGGGCTGCATAAGGATGAGCAAACAGGGCGCGCCCACGATTGCACCACAGAGCAGCAAGCGTAGCATGGGCTTCATCTCCCGGAATTGACTCAAAAAAAGCGCGAGTACCATGATACCGGCTACGACGGCGAGCTGCGCCGGCTGGAAGTTAATCGGCCCCAGATGTAGCCAGCTGCGCGCTCCGTAAACTTTCGAGCCGATGAATTTCGTGAGGACGAGAAAGAAAATCCCCGCCAGATACATCGGCAATGCGCCCCAGCGAATCCAGCGATAGTCGATCAGGCTCGTCGCCATGAAGGCGAAGAAGCCGACTGCGACCCAGTTCGCTTGCTTCCGCCAGAAATCGACGGCCGCAGAATCTCCACGCATGTAGGTCGCGCTATAGATTGCGATTACGCCGAAAACGGCCAGCGCGAGCATGTTCGCGAGCAGTAGCCAATTCATCCCGAGCAATTTTCGCAGGAAGGGTGTCATGGATTTTTGTGACCCGGCTCGGCGTCCGGAATTCCTGAGCTTATCATGAACGGGAGATTCGTAAACCCGCGCCGGATTGGACGGGAGACCTCAATTTGGAACTGAAATCCGTCGCCAGATTCAATCTCATTCTTGAGAAAACTGTTTTTATTATGCTACCGATAAGCATCTTATGAATTGAGAATTAATTTCTTGGCGCTTTTCTTGTCCACTTGTTCAAACCAGCCTAAAATTGAAGGTCGGACGATTCACTGGTCACGAAGATGCCGAAGAAAACAAAACGGAAACTAGTGCACCCAACGCTGCCGATGCAACGGCAGCTCAATCTCCAACATGAAGGGCGCTACTTCGATCTCCGTACGATTTTCGAACGCCTGAACGAACGCCACTTTCGCGGTCGGTTACGTGGCTACAATGTGATTTGGGGTCGCCGGCGCAGACATCGGCCGAAAGAATCGTTTATCTTCGGAACCATTCAGGAGGAGGACCGTGTGATCCGGATCAATCCGCGGCTGGATCAGCCGTTCGTCCCGAAATGGTTTCTCGAATACATCCTTTATCACGAGATGCTCCACTCCGTCGTTCCCGATGAGACCGGTCCGAACGGCCAGCGTCGGGTGCATACGGCTGAATTTTATCGGCGAGAGCGCGAATTCCCGAGCTACCGGCGAGCACGGCGCTGGGAGGAAGATAATCTCGCGCGTTTTTTGCGCTGACTCTCGACCGTTCAGCGGCCGTCGATCACCGTCGTTCCGGCGGCTGAATCAGACGGCAAGGCTGTCGTTGCCACGTTCTTTCTGATGAGGTACCAAAGCGTTGTCGCGAGCAGGACCGAGATCAACTTCGCGCGCCAATTCTTCAGAATCAGTTTCTTCATAAGCCCCCTGGAGTAGAATTTCGCCGATTCGGTGCCGGAAAGTTTCCGGCGTGAAATTGCGTTCGATACGGCGGCGGTGACAGATCGAAATTCCCCCGGTCTCTTCCGAGACAACGACAGCGATCGCATCCGATTCCTCCGTGATGCCGAGTCCGGCGCGGTGCCGCAACCCTAGGCTCCGATCGAGCGTCTCGCGCTGACTGACTGGAAAAATGCAGGCCGCCGCTGCGATGCGGCCATTCCGCACGATCACGCCACCATCGTGCAACGCGGCTTTCGGATGGAAGAGGGTCAACATCAACTCCACTGAAAAGGCAGCATCGATGTTCACGCCGGTTTCTTCGTAGACCCGAATCGAAGTATCGCGCTCGATCGCCAAGAGGGCGCCAAACTGCTTGTGCGCCAGCTGTGTTACGGCTTCCACGATGTCGTGGACGGTCTCGCGCTTTTCGCTCGTTAGGGAAAAGATCGGATGCCCGCCGAGCTCGGCCAAGCCGCGCCGCAGCTCTGGTTGGAAAATGACGACCAGCGCGACGGCGAGGAAGACGGAGAAGCTGCGAATGATCCATCCAATCACGACGAGATTTAGCAGCTGCGAGATCAGCGTCAGCGTCAGAAAAACAATCGCCATCCCGGTCAAGACCTTGGCTCCCCGCGTCCCGCGGAAATAAAGATAGCCGTAGTAAATCCCGACGCTCAGCAGGATGATCTCAAAAACGCTCCGCCAGCGCGTGAGCCACATTTGCAGAGCCTGCTGCATCATCGGCCGGACTCCTGCAAGAATTCTGCGACGCGTATCGCGGCAACGTTCTCCGGCACTTCATGCACGCGTAGAACGTGAGCTCCTCGGGCGCGCAGCGCGGCAGTCATCGCGATCGTGGGCGCTCTTCGATCCGCCATTTCGCTCGAGCCGATCAATTTCCCGAGAAACGATTTTCTGGAGACGCCGAGAACGAGCGGGCGATCATCTATTCTGAGCCGCGGCAGATTTTGCAGAAGCCTCAAATTGTGTTCCAGCGTTTTACCGAAACCGATCCCGGGATCGAACGCAATGGACATAGAATCGATGCCACACCTTAGGGCGCACGCATATTGTTGTCTAAAAAAATCCGCCACTTCCGCCACCACATCGTGATACTGCGGCGCAGCTTGCATGGTGCGCGGCGTGCCTTTCATGTGCATGATCACGAGCGCAGCTCCGGTTTCACGAGTGACGGAGAACATCTCCGGATCGCCCGTGCCGCCGCTCACGTCGTTGATGATGCTGGCGCCGTTCTCGATGGCGGCGCGTGCAACCGAACCCTTCGTGGTGTCGATCGAAAGGAGGGCGGAGCAAGCGGCGCTTAACGCACGAATCACGGGAATGACGCGGGCGATTTCCTCCGCCGCGGGGACCGGCTCGGCCCCGGGCCGAGTCGATTCGCCTCCAATGTCGATTATCGCCGCGCCTTCGCGTGCCATCCGAACACCGTGTTTGATGGCCGCGTCACAGTCCAGAAATTCACCCCCGTCGGAAAACGAATCCGGTGTAACATTGAGCACGCCCATGATCATGCCGTGACTGGATAAGTCGTACACTTGACCAGCGATTTTCCATGGCGTTGCACCCACTAGGGGTGAGACTACCACTCGCACGTTTTTATTCGACCGGTCGCAGATCGCAGATTTGAGTGTGAGAAATCGCTCGTCGCCCCTTTGCCTCGCGTGAAGTTGCGAGGGCAACCGCTGCGATCGGCTTTTATTTTTTGAAAACACCTGACGAACTCGGAAAAGCAATCCTGCGCTTGCTGGCCGCGCCCAAATACCGGCCACTCGACAAGAGCGAACTGGCGAAGGCGCTGGGTCGGAAAAGCGGGGAACGGATGGGTTTGAATGAAGCGCTGCGCGAGCTGGAGCAAAGCGGTGAAATTGCGCGAATCCGCAAAAATCGGTATGTCCTCCCAGCCGCCGCTGATCTGGTCACGGGCACGCTGCAGGTGCACCAAGCCGGCTACGGTTTTCTTACGCACGAAAAGCCGGGAGAGCCGGATCTTTTCATTTCCGCGGAGAACACGGGGACCGCGCTGCACGGCGATCGAGTGGTTGCTCGCATTACGCGGGATGAGCGATACGCCCGCGCCCGGAGTGGGAGCGCGCGTCCCGAGGGCAGAGTCATTCGGATTCTGCAACGCGCGCACGATACGTTGGTGGGCACGCTCGAGCAGTCGCGAAATTTCTCCTATGTCGTGCCGGACGACCCGCGCGTCGTACACAACATCTACGTCCAAGTGCCGGTTCCGGTTCCTCTGCCGAAACAGCCGGTCCGCGGTGACAAGGTGGTGGTTCGGCTCGAGTCATGGGAGTCGCGGCACGTTAATCCCGAAGGTCAGATCGTCGAGGTTCTCGGCCCAAGCACGGCGCCAGGCATCGACATGCTCTCGATCGTGCGGAAATACCATCTTCCGACCGAATTTCCGGAGCGAGTCCTACGCGAAGCAGAGACAATCCCGGAGACTGTCGGCCCAGAAATGCAGGAGGGCCGCGAAGATCTGCGGAGCCAGTTCATCGTCACGATCGATCCCGATGACGCACGCGATTTCGACGACGCAATCTACGTGGAACGGCTGCCGGATGGCGGCTGGAAGCTCGGCGTGCACATCGCCGATGTCGCCGCTTACGTGCGTCCCGGTGGCGCACTGGATCGCGAGGCATATCTGCGCGGCAACAGTGTTTACCTGCCGGACCGTGTGATTCCGATGCTCCCGGAGAGATTGAGCAACGGCGTCTGCAGTTTGAAGCCGAACGTCGATCGGCTCACACACTCGGTCTTCCTGCATATCAGCAAAGAGGGCGGCGTGCGAAGTGCGCGCTTCGCTCGCACGATCATTCGCAGCGCGCAGCGGCTGACGTATCGGCAGGCTTTTGAGATCTTGAAGGCGCCAGCGGCCGATGACCTTTCCGAACGTCTCCACGTGGCTTGGGAACTTGCGTCGACGCTTCGCCAAAAGCGTTTTCGCGAAGGTTCGCTCGATCTGGATTTCCCCGAAGTCAAAGTCCGCCTCGACCCGGAAGGCAAACCAGTGAGTCTGGAGCGCATCGAGAACGATGAATCGCATCAGCTCGTTGAAGAATTCATGCTCGCGGCCAACGAAGCGGTCGCTCGCGAATTGAAAAACCGGTTGATCCCCACGGTCTATCGTGTGCACGAAAATCCCGATCCCGACAGATTGACGGAGTATCGTGACCTCGTCTTTAGCTACGGCTACCAAGCAGGCGATCTCACGCACCGCGCCGAGCTGCAGCGGCTTCTCGCCGCGACGCGGGGCAAGCCGGAAGAGCAGGCTTTGAAGATTGGCCTCTTGAAAAGCCTGAAGCGCGCACGCTACGCACCGCAGCCGCTGGGCCACTTTGGCTTGGCGAAGAACAACTACACCCATTTCACCAGTCCAATTCGACGCTACGCGGATCTCGTGGTCCATCGCGCTCTCGCGGAACGAGATCAGACGCGGCGTCCGCGCAGCGACATGAGCCACATTGTGGCGGTTGCAGAGCACATCTCGACGACAGAGCGCGTGGCGGCCGAGGCGGAGATCGACGCCGTGAAGATGAAGAAGCTCGAGTTCTTTCAACGTCAACTGGACGCGCGGGATCCGCAAATCTTTCGCGCTAGCGTGATCGACGTCCGCAATTACGGGCTCCTGCTCGAGCTGCCGGACGTTCTCCTCACCGGGATGGTTCACATTTCGTCGCTGACGGATGATTTTTACACCTTCAACGTAGCGCAACGCCGCCTGATTGGCCGGCAGTCGCGCCGCCGAATCTCGGTTGGCGATGAACTGCGCGTGTTTGTAGCGCGCGTCGATATCTTCAAGCGCCAGGTTGATTTCGCCCTTGCCGAGGAGAGAGGCGCGACGAAGCCCGAACGGAAAGCTTCACCAAAATCCCGTTCGAAGCGTAGGAAACGATTGTAGGCAAGCGACTTCCGCTGGTTCGCTGCAGAGATTTTGCTTCCAACGCGCCAAAGGAGTCGATACGCTCCTAACTGGGAGCAATGGACAACATCATCGAGGCCCGGGAAGTCCAGATCGAGCGGAAGCTCTTTCATCTGGAGTTCCGCGAGAACGATCGCGGGAAATTCCTGCGCATTACCGAGGAAGCGCACGGTCGGCGCAATACGATCATCGTGCCGAGCACCGGTATGCAGGACTTTACGGCGGCGATTGCCGACGTGCTCGCATCCAGCGGCGGGATGCAGCCGGCCTGATTTGCCGCCCTTGCCCGGCGACCAGTTCGGAGAACTGCTGCGCGCATCTTTGTCGCGCGTTGACACCATAGCGCCGACACCTACTTTCGACTCTCTCCCGCTCCTCCACCGTTCTTCTCATGGCAAAGAAACCCCGCTCGCCGGCTCGGCCAACTCCCGGTCGCCGCAAGGTAACTGCCAAAAGAGCCCGTCGTAGAGCCACCCGAGGCGGAGGCAAAAGACCTTCGCGATACGTTTACTACTTCGGCGACGGCACGGCGGATGGAGGAGGTAGCATGAAACCGTTGCTCGGCGGCAAAGGAGCGAATCTCGCTGAGATGACGCGCATTGGTTTGCCGGTGCCGCCGGGGTTCACGATCACGACGGAGGTCTGCACCTACTTTTACGAGAATAAACGCACCTATCCGTCACAACTCGAGGCGCAGGTCGCCACCGCGCTGGCCAAAGTGGAGAAATCCGTCGGCAAAAAGCTCGGCGACAAAGAGCAGCCACTTCTGCTCTCCGTCCGCTCCGGCGCGCGCGATTCAATGCCCGGAATGATGGACACGATTTTAAACCTCGGGATGAACGATAAAGTCGTTGAAATCGTGGCGCGCAAATCCAGCAACGCGCGTTTCGCCTGGGATTCGTATCGGCGCTTTTTGCAAATGTATGGCGACGTCGTGATGGGCGTGCAGAAGCGGGCTGGCGAAGACCACGAACCGTTCGAGAGCGCGATCGAAGAATTGAAGGACGAACGTTACGGCAATCATCAAATTCCAGACACAAAACTAACGGTCGACGACCTCGCGGAACTGGTCAGACGGTTTAAGGCTCTGATTAAAGAACGGACCGGCCGGTCATTCCCTCAAGATACCCATGCGCAACTCTGGGGAGCTGTGGGCGCGGTGTTCGGATCGTGGATGAACGACCGCGCCATCGTCTATCGCCGAAAATACGGCATTCCGCACGAATGGGGCACGGCTGTAAACGTGCAAACGATGGTCTTCGGAAACATGGGCGAAACCAGCGCCACCGGTGTCGCTTTCACGCGCGATCCGGCGAGCGGGGAGAAAGTCTTTTACGGTGAATATTTGATCAACGCGCAGGGTGAGGATGTTGTCGCCGGTGTTCGTACGCCGCATCCGATTGCACAGCTGGCGAAGGAAATGCCAGCCGCGCATACGGCGTTAATGAAAGTGCGCGCGCTGCTCGAAAGCCATTTCAAGGACATGCAGGATCTCGAATTCACCGTCGAGCACAACCGGCTCTATATTCTCCAGACCCGGAACGGGAAAAGGACGGGGCTCGCCGCCGTGCGCATCGCCGTCGAAATGGTCGGCGAAAAACTGATTTCCAGACAGGATGCCGTGAAGCGGATTCCCGCTGATTCATTGGCCCATTTGCTGGCGCCGATCTTCGATCGGAAATCAGCCGGCAAAGCGAAAAAAATCGGGAGCGGGTTGCCCGCAGGTCCCGGCGCTGCCTCCGGGCATGTCGTTTTCAGCGCGGCCGATGCCGTCGCCCGCGCCGAGAAGGGCGAAAAAGTCGTGCTCGCTCGGATTGAAACCTCTCCCGAGGACCTGCGTGGCATGATCGCCGCGGAAGGCATTCTCACATCGCGCGGTGGCGTCTCATCGCACGCAGCGCTGGTCGCTCGGCAAATGGGAAAGGTCTGCGTTTGCGGTGCGGCCGGCATTCAGATCGATTACGCGAAGCGAACGCTCAGCGCTGCAGGCACGACCCTGAAACAGGGCGACTACATCTCCATCGACGGCACATCGGGCGAAGTCTTCGCCGGCGAAGTTACGACGTCCGCTTCAGAGATCGTGCAGGTGCTGGTCGATCGATCGCTCGATCGCAGCGAAAGCGCGACCTTCCAACAATACGCAAAATTGATGTCGTGGGTCGATTCCTTTCGCCAGTTGGCGGTGCGGGCGAATGCAGACAGCCCCGATCAGGTGCGCAATGCGGTCGCCTTTGGCGCGCAAGGAATCGGTCTTTGCCGGACCGAGCATATGTTTTTCGAGGGGAATCGGATCGACGCGATGCGCGAGATGATTCTAGCCGAGAACAAGGAGGAGCGCGTGCATGCACTCGCAAAACTTCTTCCTTATCAGCGCGGCGATTTCGCGGGTATTTTCGAAGCGCTCGGAGGGTTGCCGGCGACGATTCGTTTTTTGGATCCTCCGCTGCACGAGTTTTTGCCCCACGACAAGGAACAGCAGCTTGATCTTTCCCGGAAAATCGGAGTTCCGGTGGAGCAGATTGCGCGACGCGTCCAGGAGCTACACGAATTCAATCCGATGCTTGGTCATCGCGGATGCCGGCTTGGCATTGTTTATCCCGAGATTTCCGAAATGCAGGCTCGGGCCGTCTTCGAAGCGGCCGCGCAGGTGCAGAGGAAAGGGATGAAGGTGCGACCGGAAATCATGATTCCGCTGGTCGGTTATCCCCGGGAGCTGACGCTGCAAATCGAGATCGTCAATCGCGTCGCAGCGGATGTCGCGAAAGAGAAGAAGACGAAATTCAATTATCTGGTCGGCACGATGATCGAAATCCCGCGCGCCGCGCTCGTGGCCGATGAAATCGCGCGCGATGCCGAGTTCTTCAGTTTCGGCACGAACGACCTCACGCAAACGACGCTCGGGATGAGCCGCGATGATTCCGGGAGTTTCCTCCCGGCCTACGGAGAGCTGGATATCGTTGCGAATAATCCGTTCGCCACGATCGATCAGCAAGGCGTCGGTCGATTGATGGAAATCACGCGTGATCTGGGCCGCAAAACCCGCCCGGGCATCAAGTTGGGAATTTGCGGCGAACACGGCGGCGAACCTTCGAGTGTGAAGTTCTGCCACCGGTTGGGGCTCGATTACGTAAGCTGCAGTCCCTTTCGCGTGCCGATCGCGCGGTTAGCAGCAGCGCAAGCAGCGTTGGCCTAGATTCACTTTCGCGTCAGCGGCGTCACCCGCTCGAGTTGCTCGATGGCCTGGCGCTGCGCGGCCGCTTCATAAGCGAGCCGCGCTTTCCAACCGCGCGCCCAATCTCCTTTCGCCGCCCAGCATTCTGCCGCCAGGTAGTGAAAATAAGCCGGGCATTCCTTTGCATCCGTGAAATGTCGGATTGTGTTCAACGCATCATCGGATTGGCCGTTTCGCATTTGCAGGGAATAAAGCGCGAAACCGGCCGCATAATTGTTCGTCCCGGTGGCTACGGAGCGCCGCAGTTCCTCCACCGGGACATCGTCACTGGATGGAGGGAGGGCGGGTGATTTCCCGAAGCGACGTGCCAATTCGAAGGCCGCGCGAAAGTCTCCCGTGCTAGCCCGATATTCCGCCATGGACCGCCAGGCGAGCGGCAGCCAATCTGGGTGCGCATCGATCGCGGCAGCGAAGGTTTTTCGGTTTCCGCGTTCGCCCCAAACGGTAAGTAGCCGTGTCTTTTCCGCTGTCGTGAGACCATTCAAATTCGGGTTTTGCGCGAGGAACCGCGCGATGGCGGCCTCGAAGTTTTCAGGCGAAAGTCGCCCCAGATAAACCAACATCAGATCTGGCTTGCCGAGAGCGAAAGTACCTAATCCGCGATCGACCTCGGGGTTCGTTAGTGGCGCAATCGAGAGCAAATAGGAGTAGAGGCTGTTCTGCTCAGGCCCGGCGCGACGGAGAGCTTCCCGCCAGGCTGTGATCGCCAGCATTGGATGGGTTTGAATCCAGATCTTCCCCTCCTCCAGCGGCAACTCGTACGAATTGGGTTCGAGGAAACGGGCGCGACGAAAATCACTCAGGGCGTTTTCGGCTGGTTCTCTCAGCGCAATCCTGGCCACGGCGCGCAAAAAATAGATCTGCCAATCCAGCGGTGCCCAGTCCGCTGCGCGCGTGCTGGTGCGAACGGCCTCTGCAAAATTCCGGCTCCGATTTGCGAGCGTGGCCGCCTGGATCGCGTTCTCCGCCCCCAGTCCGCCCGGGAGAAAGAAAGACGAGTGCGCCGCCCACATCCACGAAGATCCAGCGACCAGAAGCACGATCCCGAGAGATCGAAACGCCCACGGGATGGCCGCGTTGCGCGGGAGCGGAAGCGGCCGGAAGAGCGAAAGTCCCAACAGAAAAATCGCGGAGAAGACGGTGCCGACACGGTGGCCCGACACATCGAAGACTCCATGGACTGCGAACAAAAGGGCGCCGATGAGCGCTGCCCGCC
Organism: Chthoniobacterales bacterium; assembly: GCA_013697015.1. Classification (GTDB taxonomy): domain Bacteria; phylum Verrucomicrobiota; class Verrucomicrobiia; order Chthoniobacterales; family UBA10450; genus JACCXL01. The sequence continues at coordinate 10,632 of JACCXL010000351.1, forward strand.
GGAATCTCTGATTTGTTCCTTCCTGCAAGGGAAACACGCGCCAAACGAAGACGCCCAAGCCCACCAAAACGAGCAACACGCTCAGCCAGCCCGCTTCCGAGAGGAGCCAGAGCCAGTCGCTCTCGGGATGCAGAGCGCGCGTATTCCCAGCCGACGCATCGCGGAAAATGGCGAAGACAGGCTCGAAATTTCCCAAGCCGATTCCGGTCAAGGGCGAGACGCGAATGAGTTCCATCGCATCGCGGAAAATGAGCCAGCGAAAATCGCCGGAAAGCCCAAAATTATCGACGTCATCACCGCGCAAGTGAAAGCGATCGACGGTTTGTCCGCCGAACAGAAGCATTGCGCTCACGAGCAGGAGGAGAAGCGATAGACCGACAGCCACGACCGACGCGGAGCCTTTGCGAAAGGCAAAGCCCGCTATCCAAAGCGCGCTCCCGATTACAACGATGAGCACTCCGGCGCGGGAGAAGTTCAGCACGATGGCCGAGACCACGATCCCAAATGCGAGCAACCAAAAGATCCAAGCCTTGGTGTTTCGGCGGATGGAATCCTGGCCGCATGCGAGCACGACAATGGCCGCGAGGCCCAGCACGTTGGCGGTTTGATTGCGGTTCGGGAAGGGGCCGAAGCCACGCTGATTATGCCAGAACTGTGGCGCCGCGTGCGCCCATTTCAGCAGAATGCAGATGCCGGCCAGAAGCACGATGCCGCCAGCGAAAAAACGCAACTGACGACGAACAGCGCGCAGCTCCAGTTCCTGCGTCGCCACATAATATAGCCAGCAGAGGCCGGCAATAAGGCTGAGAAACGCGCCCAGTGTGATCCACGGTTGCGGTGTGATGCTGGCGGGTAACGCGATTCCAAAATCGTCCGTTAACGCCGTCCTCCATGCCGGCGTGCGAACGAATCGGGCCGGTAGGAACGCCAATGCGGCGCTCGCAGCCAATCCTAAGCAAATGGCGTTCAGCATCCAACCGAGCGAGAAGCGTGGCGGATTTACCAACAGGAGAAGTCCGAGCAACGCAACGATCGCTCCTTCAGCCCATTTTTCGGTAGCGCCTCCCAGGAAGCAGGCGAGCACAGGGAGTCCCGCGACGGCGAGATTCTTCCAAGCCGGCGTATCCCGCGCTTCGCCGTGTCCGGTTGCACCAGAGGAACTTGCGTGCGGTCGCATTATTCAAACTTACCGGTCATAACGCTTCATGGTATGGGAATCGCTAATTGCAAAACCGGACCGTTCGCCCGTAAGAACGCCATGTTTGTCCCGACCTTAGCACGAGTTGAAGGGCTGCATCCATCGCGTACTCTGCCTGCAACCGGCAGATTGGAATGATGGTCACGCAACGCACGGAGGGCCTTTATCGGCTCTTCCTCCTCTGTCAGATCGCGATCGTCGCGGCGCTCTTTTGGTTCGGCGTCTGGGTGATGGTGACGTTCTACTCCGAAGGAGCGGACCTCACCTGGCGCCGCTACAGCATCTACTGCGTGCTGCTCGTTCTCGGCATGACGATCGAATCGCTCAGCCGCGAGGGGGCCAAGCATTATTTCGTTCAGAACGAACTGCTCCGGCAGCACCGGCTCAGTTTGCGCCAGACGTTCGCCAGCATCGGCACGCTCGTGCTCTATCTCGTCGCGACGAAGGACGCTTTCATCTCGCGTATCTTCTTTTTCAACTTTGTTCCGTGGCTCTATGTCGCGCTGCTTTTTTCCCATCACTATCTTCCGTCGTTTCTGGCGCGCGGAATTTTCAAAGGGGAAAGGGAAGAGCGCACATTGCTGGTCGGCACTTCCGCCAAGGCGGCTCAATTGCGCACGTGGTTGCACCGCAAAGCCGAGATTGGATTGCAAACCGTCGGACTGATCTCGGACGAACCGATTGCCAAAACGGCAGACGGCATCGTCGTCCTCGGGAACTCGAAAGATTTCGAGTCGGTGGTGCGCGCACGAGGCATTAGCCAGGTAATTTTGCTCGAGTTTCCCGTCCTGAATGAAGTCAACCGCGAGCTCATCAGCAGTTGCAATCAGCTGGGTGTCCGGTTGCTGATCGTGAGCGACCTGGAGGAGAAATTGCGTCATCCGGTGACGCATTTCGAAGACGATGGCTTCCGTTTCATCGCGCTGCGCGAGGAACCGCTCGAAAATCCAATGAACCGCTTCTTGAAACGCACGATCGATCTCGCAATCTCGATCCCTGTCATGATCTGCGCTTTTCCGATCGCAACTGTCATCGTCTGGCTGGCCCAGCGTCTGCAATCTCCGGGGCCACTTTTTCACGTCCAAACGCGGGCGGGGATGCAGAACCGCCAGTTTAAGATTTATAAATTTCGCACCATGCGTCCCGATCACGACCAGCTTTCCCGTCAGGCGATCGAGGGCGATGATCGCATCTATCCGATTGGACGCTGGCTCCGGAAGCTGAGTATTGATGAGCTGCCGCAGTTCTGGAACGTCTTGCGCGGGGATATGAGCACGGTGGGGCCACGCCCTCATTTGGTAGAGCACAACAAGCAGTTCGCCATCTCGCTCGCGAATTATCATGTGCGCGCGTTTGTCAAGCCGGGCATCACGGGACTGGCGCAGGTTCGTGGCTTCCGCGGCGAAGCTCGTTCCAGTTCCGACATCGAGAGCCGGGTGGGATGCGATCTCGAGTATCTCGAAAATTGGAACCTGTCCCTCGAGTGCGGAATCATCCTGCGCACCTGCGCGCAGTTGTTGATGCCGTCACGCAACGCGTATTAGCGCGGTGCCTCTTCGTCAGGCATGGTCTCTCGCTGGCGCAGCTCGTAAGTTTTGACGACCGAGAGCAGCTCGTAGATCGCGTGTAACCGCGCGAAATAGTATCCCTCACGGCCGTCCAGAAATCCTTTCTGCCAGAAGTAGACGTAGAGGAAACGGAGCAGCGGCCGAAAGGGAAGTCGCTGCGAAATAATCTTCATCCGCCGTCGCGACCCGATCACTTCGCTGTCCACCGCAGCGGAATTTCCCTGCAAATATCGATCAACTGCCACCCGCGCCTCCCAGTTCGAATAGCGGTTATGTTTCTCCACGAAAACTGCGACCGAGGGAAACGCGTAATGCCTCATCTCCGCGCGCAAACGACCGGTCGCCCCCTGCACCACGACATGTTCGTGCACCTCGTTGTCACCGCTCTCGGTCGCGGCATCGGTCAGCTTTTCGTACCGGCCTAACGAGTGACGGAAGAGACGCAGATTCCAATTCGGGTAATAGGCGTGACAAAGCCATTTGCCCATGAACATGAACCGCCGATTGATCCAGTACCCCGCGATCGGACCAGCCTTGGTGATCGCGTCGCGAAACTCCCCGGCTGCTTCCGGCGGCAGAACCTCGTCGGCGTCGAGAATGAAGACCCAGTCGTTGCGAAATGGAAGATTCTCGAGCGCCCAGTTTTTTTTCTTCGGCCACCTTCCGTTGAATTCGAACTGGACGACCTGTGCGCCGTGCTCTTCCGCGAGCGCGCTTGATTCGTCCGTGCTGTGCGAATCGACGCAGAAGATCTCGTCCGCCCACGCGACCGCAGCCAGACAACGCGGAAGGTTGGCCGCTTCATTCTTCATCGGCACGATCACCGAGATCGCGACTTTAGGATTCATGTGCCAGCGGAATCGGATAGCCGAGGTTTGCCAGTACTGGCAGCGCGACGGCGTGATCGTTCGGAGCAACCGCGACGAAGTTGATCGTCTCCGCGGTCACGCTCTGCCGCCGGTCTGAATCGAAACAAATGTATTGCGACGCCTCGAGATAAGTCACGATTTCGCGGCCATATGCAAAAGTTTCGAAAAAGAGGATCGGCCGATGCCGTCCAATCGTCTCAGCCGCTCCTTCGAGCACGCGCAGTTCGGCGCCCTCGACGTCGATTTTCAAAATAGACGGCGCGGGGATGCCGTGGCGGAGGCAATCGTCGAGTGAGGTTGTGTTTACCTCCACCTGCGGTGAGACGCAGCCGTAATGCCGCAGATTAAAATCCTGTCCAGACTGAGCGAGCGTTCCGGTCGCTCCGGAAAGCTCATCAGCATGGAAGATCATGCGGCCGCTCTTCTCCGAGACGGCGCAAGGGATGATGACATGATTCGGGAGCTTCCAACGCCGGCTGGTCCGCTCCAGACAGCGCAAGTTCTTGGTATCGGGTTCAAACGAGACGAGCATAAAGTCGGGACGAAGAGTGGCGCAATACCAGCCAAAGAATCCGACGTTCGCTCCGACATCCCAGAAAACCTCTGCCGGCCTTTCCGGCAGCGCCTTCAGGATCGCGGTAAAAGTTTCTCTCACGGACGATTCCTGCGCCTCGCCGTCCGCGATTAGCGAAGCGTGCGAGAGCAACCGGAGGGAGATCGGCTGCGGGAACGACGGAAGCCGGCGTGGGATGATCGGATCGAATGTGCGAGTGATCGCGCGGAAGAGCGGTTGCTTGCGCAACGCATGCAGGACGTGCAAGCGGCGTCCCAACTTAACGAAGGAATTCACAAATCCGTCCTGGTGACCGTCACCGCGTCCGCAAAATCCGGCACGGATTTCCCGCTGCGATCGCGTTTTCCGGAACATCCTTTGTCACGACAGAACAGGCGCCGATCACCGCGCGTGCACCGATTGTCACGCCCGGCATGACGAAGGCCCGGGCGCCCACAAAGGCATCCGGTCCTATCGTGATTTTTCCGGTCACGAGCGGCATGCCAGATTGAGCGAAGTCGTGGCTACCGGTGCTTAAGTAAGCTTCCTGTGCGATGGTCGCCCCGGCGCCGATCTCGATTAAGCCGAGGCTGTAGGCGTTGGCCCGGTCGCCCAGACAGGCGCGGTCGTGCAGGGTGAGATTCCAAGGGATTTCAACGCGTGCGCGCTGATGAACGAAGGGCGCGCCATCGATCTTCGCGCTGAAGACGCGGAGCCAGAAGAGCCGCCAGGGATTCGCCGGTTTTGGTGTCCAGCGGCAGAGAACGAACCAGCAGAACTCCCAGAGCACCCGCAAGAGGCGTTCGTCCACCGTCCATGGGGACTGATAAGCCGATGTCTGGTTTGGATTAACGATCTGCGGCTCAGCCATGTTCGTGTGCGATCAACAGTTCGAAGTCAGCGAGGAACTGATCCGCGACCTTGGGGAGAGAATACTCAGCGGATTTGCTGCCACCCGCGGCAGCGATCTGCGACCGCCCGGTTTC
>JACCXL010000355.1 GCA_013697015.1 Chthoniobacterales bacterium
GAAAAGGCCGAAACCGCGTGCGCGAGCCGCGCCTCTTCCCGAATTCGGCGATACAAGCGCGAGCTCCTGCCTTCGCCCAAAATCGTGGAAAGCAAATCGATCGCGGGTACGTCGGGATGGGTCACCTCTGGGATGTGCCAGGCGAGGGAGAGCCGCGTGAGTTCGGTCGCGAATTCCTGATGCGCCTCGCGACGGCCCAGCTGCGGCGGTTCGGCCGGAATGAACACGGGCTTCAGCGAGCGTTCCGGGAAAGCTTTGAACGCAGCCTCCAGTTGACTGCGCACTTGCGCGCCATTTACGTCGCCGACGACTACGAATGTCAGGTTGTTCGGGACGTAGCGTGTACCGTAGTACTGCATCACCTGATCCCGCGTGAGCTGATTGTAAATCTCCAACTGCCCAATCACCGGGAGCCGGTAGGGGTGACGCTGGTAGGCCGTCGCAAACAGAAGTTGTCCCGCCATGCGGTCTGGATCATCAAAGCCCATCGCGAACTCGCGCCGGATCACCTCCTGCTCTTTTCCGTATTCCTCCGCCGGCAATGTCGAATTCATCATCGCGTCGGATAACACATCGAGCGCCGCGGCCACGCCGTCCTTCGGCACGTCGATCCAGAAGACGGTCCGATCGAACGATGTGTAGGCGTTGATGTAACCGCCGACGTCCTGGATTTTCTGGGCGATCGCGTTGGCCGGCCGTGTCTTCGTCCCCTTGAAAAGCATGTGCTCGAGGATGTGGGAGAGACCGGCGCCCAAGTGCTCATCCTCGTCGATGCTGCCGGTGCCGCACCACGCCTGCACGCTGGCGACGGGCGCGCTGCGATCTTCCTGCACGATCACCGTGAGTCCGTTCGGCAGCACCCATTTCTGCGCCGAATTGGGCGGGAAACTTATGGCCGGCGTGGTATCGGCGATGGCGGATTTTAATTGAGCGGTGCTGAGCATATAAAGAGTAAGCAGCGCCACGCGACGCGCGGCATGGGTCATACGGCTTTCGGCGCGGGCAATCCGGGCGGGAACGAAGCCGGCAGCATCTTCTGCGGCTCAAATGGCTTCAGGAACGCTTCGGTGAAGTCATAAACATTTTTGAAATCGTCGATCGAATCTTCCTCGGTTTTTCCGAAGATTCCGGCTCCGATCAGATTGAAAACCATGTGGCCGATGTCTTCTGTTTTTCGAACGCCCCAATACGAAAGGACCGTCACCACCATTGGTCCGAATTCTTTGAGCGCGTATTTGCGCACGCCTTCGAGGAGCTCCGGACCGGCCACATGGCGCACCGACGCGCCTTTGGGTTTCTTTTGCTGTTTCGTCGTGTAATCAAGCGCGTCACGCAGGAACACGTACGCTTCGCGTTCGTAGCGGGGATCGCTCGCGACGATTGAATCGAGAGCTTCGGCGAAACCAATTTTCTGCATGGCAAGTGTGCCCGTCTCGACGGGCCGCCTACGATACGCAGCAACATTCACGCGAGCAACCGGCCTGGAGATAATTCAGCGGGGCCGCCGCGGAGAGCCGGGACCTTCAGCGTTCGACGCCGAACTCGACTTCCATTGAGTTCATATAAAGAGAAATTGGATCGTGACGAGTGGAAGGCTCAGTCGCGCGTCCAGCTGCACGCAGATAATCGGTGAACGCCCCGCTGCTTGTAAGCGACTGCGTGGCCTCAAACCAATTCAGGTAATCGTCGATCCGCTGCTGCCGCCCTGCTAACGCCGCACGGGTTGAGTTCACGCGATCGATTCTTGCCTTAACTCCGTGAGTTTTGCCGCGACTGAGGAGCGCGCTTAACCGCTGGTATTCGAGCACAATCGGGCGCACGAGGGGATTCGCGCGCGTCGCTAGCAGCAGCAAATCCAGACTGAGGCGGCGCAGCGCTGCCCGCGCCGTTTTTGGCATGGATGAACTGGGGAAACTCATGCAGCTGGTAATTTTTCTCAGCCTGGCCGCGGTCTCGGATTCGGAGGTGCAGGATATCATTCAGCTGTTGCTCGGTTTCGCTCGCCGAAAGCAGGTGGAACCGCTGCGTTCCCAACGCCTGGGCGATGGCTGAATGCCATACTTTCTCGGGTTCAACACCGAGGGCAGGGAAAGCGGCGCGCAGATCGACGAACGGATCGTTGGAAGCGTCGGGGAGGACTCGGACGAAGCGAGCGAGCCGGCTACGTCCATCCGGCGAATCGATCAGTATCTCGAGCAGAACATGCGCGTAAGCCGCATACACGCCGCGCGAGATCGGCTCGAGTAAATCCGGATTCTGCCGCACGAATTTTTCCAATGACATAAAGCCCTCCGGCACGGCAAGAGTTCGAAGCGGCTCTGCCAGCTGAGCCGGATCGGCCGCTTCATCGGCGACGATGCCTTCCAGGATCCATGGCGGAGGTTGCATGTAGGCTGAGCCCGGCGGCAGATTGGTTCGCTCGCGATACATGATTTCCAGCAGAGTCGCGCGGAGCAGTTCGCGCTGAACAGCTGCGGCGTTCACATCGAGCGGGATGATGAGGTCGAGCTGAATTTTTAATCCGAATCCGGTCTGGCTGAAAGTGAGAGACGCGGCCGGAAGCTCGGGCGCATTGGCTTGCGGATATTGCGCATTCACGACGATGGGCAGCTTCCATTCATCCCGGATTCTAACGGTGGAGAGGAGCTTGCTTTTCGTCCGCTCAGCCAGGTCGCAGACCGCCCCTCTTAATGGAGCATCCGTCCCGTAAACGATGAACTGCCGCGACGTGCTTATGCTGCGCGGCAGCGGATCAGCATGTAGCTTCGACGTGCTGATTCCGCAAAGAAACACCGTCACGAACGATACGAGACGCAATGGCATTCGGCGGGCGCAGTCTGTCGCCTCCCCCAGGCCGGAGGCGAGCCAAAAGCGAGCGGAACTTCCTGTGATCCCTGCGTAATTACCCGCAACTTTAACTCTTCACCGGGGTGTTATCTTGCACAAAGGAATGCATATGATGAACTGGAAAAAATTGATTCTCGTCGGTTCCGTCGCCCTCGGCGCGCTGTCGGTCTCGGCGAATGCGGCATCACGAGCAGAGGCGACTACCATTCGTACGCAACCCGCCCATAGAAGTGTGCAGCGCTCAGGCTCTTCGTTCAGGCACTGGAACAGCTTCAATCGATATCGCTGGCACTACAATCCCTACAGCTTCTACTTTGGCGGCGGTTACGGATATCCCTACGGCGGTTACTATGGTTCGGGGTTCGGCTACTCGCCCTACGGATACGGTGGCGGCTTCGGCTATCGGCCCTACGGCTACGACTACTATCCAACGGGCCAGCCGTATTATCAGCGCGTTACCGGCGGTTCGCTTGTCGCGCGCGTGCAACAGCGCCTGGCGCAGGCGGGATACTATCGCGGCTCGATCGACGGTGTGGCCGGCTACGGCACCCGATCAGCGATTCGCGCCTACGAACGCGACCACGGCCTGCGCGTCGACGGTGTGATCGATCGGCGTCTGCTCACGACCATGGGCGTAGCTTAACGCGAGCGCCGGATTACTTCGAGGTTGGGTGGCGGGCGAGCAGCGCAAGTTGCCGCCCGCCATTGCCGTCTAGGCCCTTGGAGTGAAAATCACGAGCTGCGGATGAAATTCGAGCGCAGCCAACTTGGCGATCGATTTGCGCTCGCGATCAAGGGCCGTCCAGAGATCCGCGAACAAGGCGTTCCCATACTTCTTCACTTCCGGATGAACAGGCATCCGGCCAATGTGGCCACCCCTCACGGAGGCATCCAGCTTTCCATCCTGCGAGGAAACACCATAAGTGCTCGAGAAGAAAAGCGAATAACCCGCGAGTGACCGTTCCGTGGTAACGCGGACTGAACCTTCGTCGAAGGCCACGATCGCACGCTCGAACTGCAGGAGCTTACTCAAGGCGGCTTGCTTGCTTTTCAATGAGTAAGCGAGGTAGGCGTTGACCTGTTCCTCGGTGTAACGCAGTGGCGCAGCGCCGTGTGACAGCGTCGCGTTCTCCAGATTGAGGCCGATTTGCGCGGGGAAGGCCGCACTTTTCGAGCGTGGCGGAACGTCGGGCGGGAGAATCATCTGGATGATGGCGGCGGTCAGCAGTGCTCCGAGGATCAACTTGCTGACCTGGAAAAAAACCAATCGCAGCCTCGCTCGCTGCGGATCGAACATTGCTTTCAACCGACGATGCGCGGCCCGCGGATCTTCGTCCTTCGGCTTCGTCCGGGAAAGCGCAGAGCGATCCAAACGCGCTCCGCAGGCGTGACAATAGATACGCTCCGATTCGTTCTCGTGCTGGCATTCCGGGCAGACCAATTTGATCATTCGCTGGAGGGTTTCGCCGTCTTTTCGGCGGGCTGTGCCGGTGGTGATGTTGTACTCGGCGACGATTCTTTCGAGCCGCCCGCTTTCTCGCCCGCAGGAGGCGCAGGAGAGGCTGGCGCATCTTTCTTCGCGCCCTCCTTGTACGAGTTGCTGCGATAATCGGTGCTGTAAAACCCCGAGCCTTTGAAGATCAACCCAGCGCCGGTGCCGAGCAAACGCTTCACCCTGCCATGGCCCCACTTTTCCTGCTGGCAATGTTCTTTCGGGCACTCGCGGAACGGCTCGTCGCGCATGGATTGGAACGCCTCGAAGTTTTTCCCGCACTTCTCGCATGAATAGTCGTAGGTAGGCATAGAGCGAGCGTAAGCGGACGCCATTCTGCGCCCAAAAAAGCAGAATTCAAGCCGTCAAGGTTCGCTCCCGCAAAACACCAGTAAAAGCGGGGCTCCCGAACGCGTCGCGCCCAACCTGCGTTCCTTGACTTTCAACACTTTGAGCGTTAGAAGCTTTCTTCCATTTTCCCTATGACCTGCTCGATTTCCCGTCTTCTCATCTGGCCTGCTGGGTTTAGCCTGATCCTCCTCTTTTCGGCTTGCGAAAGCGACGACCCACGGCTCTCCGCTCAGACCCAGTATCTCGGCGGCATCTACGGAGATAACCCCATCTCTTCCTCGGCGCCGCAAGATACCGTCTCGTATTGGGACGGCGATGGATCATCCGGCAAGCCTTCCGTCAAGATCAAGCTTTCCGAGCAGCGGGCCTATTTTTACAAAGGTGGGCAGCTGGTCGGAATTTCACAGCTCTCGACGGGCCGCGAAGGGTTAAACACTCCGAGCGGGAAGTATTCAATCACGCAAAAGGATAAGGACCACGTCTCGAGCAAATACGGCGACTATGTGGACGCAGGCGACAATGTGGTGGTGCCGAACGTCGATGTGGAGAAAGATCCGAAACCCCCGGGCACGCACTTCAAAGGCGCGCCCATGCCGTATTTCATGCGGATCGTGGGGGGCGTCGGTATGCACGCCGGGTATCTCCCCGGTTATCCAGCTTCGCACGGCTGCATTCGGATGCCGGAATTCATGGCGGAGAGCTTTTTCAAGTCGGTCAGCGGCGGAACTCCGGTGACGATCAGCGAATAGGCGCGCCGTCACGCCTCGCTTGGCTCGCGGCTTGCGCTCGCCTCTTCCCGGCGACATGCTCGTCCTTTCAGAGTTCGGGTCATGATCATAATCACTCAGCCGAGCGCCACTGAAGCGCAGATCGATTCCATCGTGGCTCGCGTGCACGAGTTTGGACTCGACGCGCAGATCAGCCGTGGCGCTTCGCGCGTGATTATTGGAGTGATCGGCGCCGAGGATTTAGTGCGCGAGAAGCCACTCGCGGCCATGCCGGGCGTTGAAGCGATCGTGCCGGTGCTAAAGCCTTATCGACTAGCTTCCTACGATGCCCGTGGCAAAGCTTCAGCCGTTGCCGTCGGCGGCATCATGATCGGCGCCACCCACGACGTCGCGCTGATCTGCGGGCCTTGTTCAGTCGAGAGCGAGGATCAGATTGTTTCCATCGCCCGGAAAGTGAAAAAAATGGGCGCGAAACTCCTGCGGGGCGGCGCATTCAAGCCGCGCACATCGCCCTACAGCTTCCAAGGGCTGCGCGAGGATGGTTTGCGCTACCTGGCCGAAGCGCGCGCCCAGACCGGACTCCCGATCATCACCGAGATCATGGACGCGCGCGATCTTCCGATAGTCGAGCGTTACGCGGATTGTTTGCAGATCGGCACGCGCAACATGCAGAACTTCACGCTGCTGAAGGAAGTAGGTCGCAGCCGCTTGCCGGTTCTTCTGAAACGCGGATTTAGCGCCACGATCAACGACTTGATCATGAGCGCCGAGTACATCTTGAGCGAGGGCAACCCAAATGTCCTGCTCTGCGAGCGGGGTATTCGGACTTTCGAAACCGCCACTCGTTACACACTTGATCTGAACGCCGTTCCCCTTTTGAAATCCAAAACGCACCTGCCCGTGATCGTCGATCCGACTCACGGTATCGGATTGCGCGATTTCGTTCCGCGCATGTCGCTCGCCTCACTCGCGGCCGGCGCCGACGCCTTGCTCATCGAAGTGCACGATTCCCCGGACCTGGCGAAGAGTGATGGCGAGCAGGCCATCACGCCGGACACTTTTGCCGATCTTGTTCCACGGCTGCGCGCCGTCGCTCAAGCCGTCGGTCGCGCTCTTTAGATTTCACTCGCGATCGCCCGGTTTGATCTTGGCGAGTGACCATCGCAACTTTGCCGATGTCAGCAGCTGCGTCAGATCTCCTGTCGCTGGTCACGCAAACCAATGCGATTCGGGAGAAGCTGAATTGCATCGCGCAGGGCCGGGTTCCGGTCGCCTTCTCGCATGTCACGGAGGCCGCACAGCCCTTTTTGGTCGCCGCGATCGCGGCCAACGTGCATCAAACACTCTGGATTATCTGTCCGAACGTCCGCACCCAAGAGCTCCTGCATGAGTCGTTGCTGAACTGGTTGCCCGGCGCGCTCTTCTTGCCGGAAGCGGAGTTTTCCGCCGTCGAGAATGTCCTGCCCGATCCGGAAATCTCCGCCGAACGGCTCGCTCTGCTCAGTCACGTCGAACGCGATGAAGGACCACACGTAATCGTCGCGACCCGTGCCGGTCTTGATCAGCCTGCGCCCGCGCTCGGGTCGCTAAAAAATAACGCACTGACGCTGAAGCGCGGTTCACAACGAAGCATGGAGCAGCTCGTGGAAGCGCTGGTGCACGCCGGCTACGAACGCGCAGCGCAAGTGACGACGCGAGGGCAATTCGCGGTACGCGGAGGAATTCTCGATGCTTTTTCGTGGCAGGCACAGCTCCCAGTCCGGGCCGAGTTCGTTGGCGATGAAATCGAATCCCTGCGCGAGTTCGACATCGACACGCAAGTTTCAATTCGCACACTGCAGTCCGTTGATCTCCTCGTCGGCGCGGCCGAGAAGCAGACCGGCCAGGTTCACGAATATATTGGCGCAGACCACCTGCGAGTCGCGGTCGAGTCGAGTGACGAAGGCGAAGCGGAAATAAACATCGGCGAAGGCTGGCTGGAGCGCGGCGGACCGGAAGTGTTCGCGGGCGCGTTTCAGGATTGTGAAATCGGAGAGTTCGCGATTGGCGACTTCATGCTCGTCGAGGCCAAGCGCACGCAGTTTTCCGCGCGCCTGAAACAGTGGCGCGTTAACGGGGAGCGCATCGTCATTTACTTTCAAACGGAAGGCGAGATGGAGCGCTTCCGCGAACTCATGGCGGAGGCGGACGGAGCGCTGGCAGGCGTCCAACTGGCGGAAGGAACGCTCGCGCGCGGCTTCTCTTTCCCGGATGGCAAGCTGGTCGTCCTTTCCGCCGCGGAACTTTTTGGGCGCTTCCCCACGCACGGCCGGCGTCGCTTGCAGCGCGCAGAGAAATTAGTCCGAAACCGCACCCAGATTGATTTTAGCGAGCTGAACGAAGGCGATCTAGTCGTTCACCTGGAACATGGTGTCGGACGCTTCGCGCAGCTCACCCGCGTGGCGGCGCCCGGCGGTGGCGAGCAGGAAGTTCTCGTGCTCGAGTTTGCGAACGATGCCAAACTTTATGTTCCGCTCGAGCAAGCCTATCTCGTCTCGCGCTATGTCGGCGTCGGCAAGAAATCTCCGCCGCTCAGCTCGCTCGCGGACGTGAAGTGGGCACGCGCGAAGAAGAGCGCAGCCGCGTCGATCTTCGATTACGCCGGCAAGATGCTGGCCGTGCAGGCGGAACGTGAGACGCAACTGGGCCACGCTTTTGGGCCGGACACGAAATGGCAGGCGGAATTTGAACATTCCTTTCCCTTTCGCGAGACGCCGGATCAATTGACAGCAATCGCCGCCACGAAACGCGACATGGAACAGGCCCGCTCCATGGACCGCCTGATCTGTGGCGACGTCGGATTCGGCAAAACGGAGGTCGCGATTCGAGCCGCTTTCAAAGCAGTCATGGAAGGCAAACAGGTCGCAGTCCTTGCGCCCACCACCGTCCTGGCGCAGCAGCATTTCGAAACCTTTCGGCAGCGCATGCTCGATTATCCGGTTCGCATCGAAATGCTAAGCCGCTTTCGCTCTCACACGGAACAGCGGAAAGTCATTCAACTGGTGCGGGCAGGCGGAGTTGACGTTGTCATCGGCACGCACCGCCTCATCTCCGGGGACGTCATCTTCAAGAATCTTGGGCTTGTCGTGATCGACGAAGAACAGCGGTTCGGCGTCCTCCACAAAGAAAAGTTTAAAGAACTCTTCCAGCTGGTCGACGTCCTGACCTTATCCGCCACGCCCATTCCGCGGACCCTCTATCTTTCACTCGTGGGCGTGAAAGACATGTCCACGATTGAGACACCGCCGCTGAATCGTCTGCCCGTCGAGACCGTCGTCTGCGGCTATGACGAGCGCATCATCCGGGATGCGATCAACCGCGAGCTCGAGCGGCAAGGCCAGGTTTATTTTCTGCACAACCGCGTCCAATCAATCGAGAAAGCGCGGGACCGGATTGTCGAACTATGTCCGGCGGCGCGGGTCGAGTTCGGTCACGGTCAAATGGACGCGGACGAGCTCGAGTCGGTCATGGAACGCTTCGTCGCGGGAAAAATCGATGTCCTCGTCTGCACCACCATCATCGAGAGCGGTCTCGATATCCCGAATGCCAATACCATCATCATCGATCGGGCGGATCGCTTCGGCCTGGCCGATCTCTATCAACTGCGCGGGCGGGTCGGACGCGCCGAACACAAGGCCCACGCCTATCTGCTGCTGCCGCGTGAGATGATGACCGTCGGCGCCGCGCGTAAACGGATCAATGCCATCAAACAATACAGCTCGTTAGGCGCGGGTTTTCGCATCGCGATGCGCGATCTGGAAATCCGCGGTGCGGGCAGCATCCTCGGCACGGCGCAGAGCGGCCACATCATGGCGGTCGGATTCGACCTTTACTGTCAGCTCCTCCGGCAGGCGGTGGCCCAGCTCAAGGGCGAGAAGTACAAGCGCCACCTGGAAGTTGATCTGCGACTCGATTTCATCGCCAGTAACGAAGCTGAATTTGTGCAGCTCGGCCCGGCAACCCGCATCCCGGCCTTCATCCCCGCCATCTACATCAGCGATACGACGCTGCGCATTCAGGCTTACCGCCATCTCGCGGAGCTCTCGACGCGCGAACAGTGGGATCGCTTACGGAAAGAATGGCGCGACCGCTTCGGGAAGTTCCCGAGGCCGGTCGACAATCTCTTCGGCTTGAGCGAGATTAAACTCGCGGCTGGCAAAGCTGGCATCACGCGGGTGGAGGTGCGCGAAGACAAACTGATGCTTACGCGCCACGGGGATTTTCTCCTTGTCGGCGGGAAATTTCCCCGCATAAGTACTGATAGACTCGACCGGTCTATCGGCGAAGTTCTGAATCTGATTAAGAAGCTGTGAAACCGACTCGTCGTCTCAAACCATTGTTTATTGCGGGAGCAACGTTCTTGCTCCTGGGTGCCACGCACGGTGCCCCCGCGGCCGATCGCTCCGCTCCTCCTCCAAACTCCCGGCCCGCCACCCCTCCGACCGGAGGAGGAGAGGGTGGGTCCGAGCGTTCGCCGGGCGGGGCCTTGCCGATCAACGGCATCGCCGCTGTCGTCAATGGAGACGTCATCACCTATTCGCAAGTGCGAGATCTGGTTGGGCCGCGCGAGAAATTGCTCCGGTCCCAATTTAGCGGAGAGGAATTGATCACCAAAATCAAGGAGGTGCGTGGCGCCGCACTGAAGGATTTAATCGATCGGCAGCTGATCCTGCAGGCTTTCAGCAAAGAGCACGCCGA
>JACCXL010000362.1 GCA_013697015.1 Chthoniobacterales bacterium
GCAAAAGTATAATCAGGGATTTAAAACGACGGAATATCTGGCCGCGTCCCTCTTGGACCAGGCATGGCATCAACTGAAGCCCGATGAAGTCCGCACCGATACGCTCGCTTTCGAAGCGGAAGCGCTGCAGAAGGCGGGAGTTGATTTCCCACCGGTGCCGCCCCGTTATCGCACTACCTACTTTTCGCACACCTTTGCGGGTGGATATTCAGCAGGCTATTATTCTTATCTCTGGAGCGAGGTGCTCGATGCCGACAGCGTGGAGTGGTTTAAACAACATGGAGGCCTCAAGCGCGAGAACGGCGATCATTTCCGTGAGACACTGCTGTCTCGGGGCGGAAGCGCCGATGCGATGAGCCTTTTTCGCAACTTTACGGGTGGCGAGCCTTACATCGCACCGCTTTTAAAGCGTCGCGGACTCGATCAGGCGGCCCCGGAAAAGATGCCGTAAGCAGACGCATCTAGGGCGTTTTTTCACTTGCGAAGTGAGCCTCCAGCCCTTCCGTTTCGCGCAAATGCCTTACGCCATCGCGCCGAAGGCGAGACCGAGCCCGTAAGTCACGACTGCTTCGATCACGCCGACCAGCGTCATTTCAAAACCCGATGCCCACCACGAGCGGATGGTGATCAGTGATTTCACCGCGCCGACGGCGAAGTGAGCAAGGATGCTGACAATGAACGACGCGACCACGGCCTCGATCCCGCTCATAAAAAAGAATGGAATGATCGGAATGAACGCGCCGATAGCGGTCGAGATCGCGGCGGAAGTAGCGGATTTCCACTGATTCGGGAACCGATGTTCGGAAAGGCCGAGTTCGCTTTGTGCCATCGCTTGCACGAATCGCTCGGGCTCCTCGGCGAGCCGTTCGGCCATGCGCTGCGATTCTTCCTGGCCGAATCCCTGCAGTTGATAGAAGAGAGCCATCTCCTCGATTTCTTCCTCAGGATTCTCCTCGATTTCCGCTTTTTCTCGCGCAATCTCAGCCTCGTAAACTTCCGCTTCGCTCTTGACCGCGAGATAGGCGCCGGCGCCCATCGAAAGCGAGGAAGCGAGCATTCCCGCCAAACCCGAGATCAGAACGTAGTGCTGCTGATTGTTCGTCGCGCCCGCCACGCCGGAGACGATGCCGAAGACGGCGCCGAGTCCGTCGTTTACGCCGTAAATAGCATCTGCCACCCAACTGCCGCCGCGACCGTGCCAGCGTTCGCGCTTCAATATATTTTCCAGCAAACTTTTCGGAGTGGAGGGCGGCGCCGCCATCACGTTCAGCGCTCGCGCGTGCGCCTTTTCTTCCAGCGCGCTCGTGCGCAGGAATTCCTGCACATCGTCTTCCTGCGCGAGCGCGTCGGTGCGTTGCGCACTGAATTCGCGCTCGTGTTTTTCTTCAGCCGCTTCCATTCGGCGAATGACGACATCAGCGCCGAGCGATCCCGTCACGCGCCTTTTCCAACGCGTCCAGATCGTGTCGGGTAAGGTCGGGGTCGGCTCGCCCAGATCGCGCAGCTTCTGCTCCCACCGTTGCGCATGGCGTTCTTCCGCCTCGGCCATTCGCGTAAGAATGCCTTTGCGCTTCTCATCGACCTCTCTCGCGGCAAGATCGCGATACGCCAGCGCCGTTTCCACTTCCGCCCGCCAATTGCGGCGTACGACTTCGGCCACTTCGACTGTCTCGCGGCGCTCGGGAGTTTGGTTATCGGAGTCCTGATTCTTCATCTATTCAATCAACGGCTGCGACGGCAGGCGCGGGCGATCGTCTGGTCTGTTGCACGGTGATCACAAGTGCAACTGACCCGATAATGAGTGCGGCGGCAACAACGGCTCGCAGGCCGAGGGTTTCACCCGCGAACGCGGCCCCGAGCAGGACCGCCACGATCGGATTCACGTAGGCATATGTCGCGACCTTGGCGGGATCGCAGTGGCGCAATAACCACATGTAGGCCGTAAAGCCAACGATCGCTCCGATAATTACGAGGTATAGAAACGCACCGAATGATAACGCCGTAATTTCGTGCGGGTGAAACCGTCGCAGTTCACCGCTGAGCAAGCCCGCCAGAAAAAGCAAAGCGCCGCCGCAAAGCATCTGCTGGCCGGCGGCCAGGAATGGAGACGGCGCGTTCTTGTTCAGGCGTGAATAGAGCGATCCT
>JACCXL010000377.1 GCA_013697015.1 Chthoniobacterales bacterium
CCGCACGGGGCTCCGTCTCGGCGGCAATTTCGCGCAACGCCATCGCTTCATCATAGAAAGACTCAAGCCGCCGGACCTGCTCCGCTTGCTCGAAGTTCGTCGCGACCGATTCGCTCGCGCGCCAGCCGATTTCTTCCCGAAGCAATGGTGCCCTAATCAGACGCATCATCGTCGTGGCAAGTGCACGGTAGTCGCCCTCCCGAACAAGAAGACCGGTGCGGCCGTCCTCAATTGCTTCGGGAAT
This sequence comes from Chthoniobacterales bacterium, assembly GCA_013697015.1. Classification (GTDB taxonomy): domain Bacteria; phylum Verrucomicrobiota; class Verrucomicrobiia; order Chthoniobacterales; family UBA10450; genus JACCXL01. The sequence continues at coordinate 245 of JACCXL010000377.1, forward strand.
GCCACCGTGCCTCGTGGCGACGACCGGCAATCCGGTCGCCATCGCTTCGAGAATGGAATTCGGGACGCCCTCCTGATCGTGGTTCGGCGGCGTTTCGCTCGGGTGCAGGAAGATGTGTGCCATCGAGTACATTTTCACAAGCTCAGCCTGGGCGAGAAAGCCGCAGAATCGCACCTGACCGTCAATGCCCAATTGAGTAATAAGCCGTTCCAGTTCGGACTGAAGCGGACCCTTCCCGGCGATCAGAAACTCCGCGTTTCGATACTGGCGCTGGACCACCGCGAAAGCGCGCAGCGCCGTGGGCACGCCCTTTTTCGGAATGAGGCGGCTGGCCTGAAAAAATCGCCAGTGGCCATTTTCAGGGGCGTTGCGACGGACAAAGGGGAAATCTCTCAGGGGCACGCCGGTGCGATTGATCCGAAGACGATCCGGGGGACAGCCGAGGTGAATGAGCCGGTCGGCTAACGACTGCGAGCGCGCAAAAACCAAAGGCACCGCCTGAAACATCCGCCGCAAACGCGTGGCATAATTCGGGATGTCAGCTTTTTCGGCGACGTCCGCGCCGTGAAACGACACTACGCACGGCTTGTCCCAGCACTCGATGAAAGGCAGGAGGTGAACGCCCGTGTGTCCGAAGTAAACGTGCATCAAATCCGCGCCGCGGCGTTCGAGCAGCGATGAAAGCATCTGATATTCACCACGATACACGATTGGTGGTCGCCGTTTGACTAGCTTCAGCCAACCGTGGCGCAAGAGGTTGGTGTGCGGCTGCGGAATAATTTCGATGTCGGAGAACGGGAAGCGCTCAGCGTTCTGCAGCGCCTTCGTCATCACAAATGTGCGCGTGTTCCGAAGCGACGCGATCTGGCGGTAGATGTGGAGCATCTCCGGTTTCAGGAAAGTGGTGCAGTAACTTGCTACAACTCGTCGTGCCATGCTGAACCTGACCTTTCTCGACCTTGTCGCACTTGTCTATTTGTTAATTGGACACCGTTGCATGCTCGGCCTGCGCGATTAATTCGGCAACTTTCTGGCCCGGCGATTCATCGATGGAATCGGAAAGCAACGCCGTCAGTTCAGTCAGACCTGCGCCTGTCTGAGCAGAGAACGGAGTGAAAGAAACGGACGGAAACCTTTGTCGCAGCGCGATCAGGTTTTCCTCCGCACCCGGCAGATCCATTTTGTTCGCCACCACCGTCCACGGTCGCGCGGAGAGGCGCGAATCGTAGAGATCAATCTCACGTCGCAACGACGACAGATCTTCGATGGGATGGCGACCCTCACTCCCCGCCGTATCCAGCACGAAAAGAAAAAGGCGGCAGCGCGCGATGTGGCGGAGAAAATCGTGCCCCAGACCGACGTTGCGATGTGCCCCCTCGACCAGACCGGGAATGTCCGCCACGCGCACGCGACGATAACCACCGAGCTCAACAATCCCCACGCTCGGATGCAAGGTCGTGAATGGGTAGGCTGCGACCTTGGGATGGGCAGCGGAAATCTTCCCGAGCAGGGTTGATTTTCCCGCATTCGGATACCCGATCAGCCCGGCGTCGGCGATCGTTCGCAGTTCGAGCAGAAAATGGCCGCGTTCACCCTCCTCGCCATCGGTGTATTGAACTGGCGCGCGGTTTTTAGAGCTCTTGAAGTGAACATTTCCTTTGCCACCCTGACCGCCATGACAAAGAAGAAACTCCTGATTTTCGGAAATTAGGTCTGCTATTTCCTCCGCCGGCGCCTCTCCGCCTGTGGGAGGCAGTGGCGTTTCCGTTACCTCTGCAAACTCGTCGACACGGGGAGGTGGCGCGGGAACACTGTAAACCACAGTACCCACCGGCACTTTTACGACGCGCGCCGCCGCGCCGCGGCCGTGCATTTGTTTCCCCTGCCCGTGACTGCCGCTCTTCGCTTTGATGATCGGCTCGTAGAACATGTTCGCGAGGTTGTCCGTATGCGTGTCAGCGCGCAAAATGATGTCGCCACCGCGGCCGCCATCACCGCCATCAGGCCCGCCGCGTGGCACGAACTTCTCGCGTCGGAAGCTCACGCAGCCGCGGCCGCCGTCCCCGGCCTGAGCAAAAACTTTTATCCGATCGACAAACATACCCAGCTCGGCCCTCTTCCTTTGACCTTAAGGCAAGGTCACCATTTCGCGAATCTGGCCGTGAACATCGCTCGTCGCGAACTTCCGGTCGTTAGGCGCGACCATCATCGGCAGGCCGTGCCGCGGATTCATCGTGATTCTGATCACGCGATCAATCCGCGTCCCGGGCACGACGGTGAAGCGGAACTGTTGCAGCATCATCGCGAGTGAAATCTTGACGACTTGCATGGCAAACATCGCGCCGATGCGATCTGCGCCGCATTCCGCAGCATGCCGTTGTAAGCAGTGCCCGGAAGATTTAAGGGAAGACTCCAGACCGCGGGGGAAAAACTTTGCGTCTTCCAGTCCTCGAGGCGCCGGCCAATCGGCAGCGCTTCCGCGGGACCGTGGCTGAAAAGAATTGAGCTCGCGAGGCGGAGCGTGAGCTTGCGCATCTCTTCGTAAATGTCTTGCTGCTCGCCGGGCCGCAGGGCCTTCAGGCTTTCCTGCACGACATCAACCATAATGGCGTGATAACCCTGCACCGCCGCGCGAGAAAAAGGCGGCGCCACCAGTTGCCGCTGTTGTCTATGGTCCGTGCCTGTCATGCGCGTGAGACCATGGCGAATGCGGCGCTGCGCGGAATTCTTCGGCCCGCGCAGCAGCAGGCCCGTCGGCCGAAACGTGGCCGGATCGCTAAAGACCATCCGATTCCATTCCGGGCCGATTGCCATAACATGAAGTTTGGTGGGCTCGCCGAAAGCAATTGGTCCCAAACCGACGAGCGACCCGTGACGTCGATAGAGATCGCGCATTCGCCCGATCGGATCGGCGAGCAAACCGATATACTCGCGCGCCGCGGTCACTCCCGTCAGCGGCGTTTCTTTATGCTCGGGAATTTCGTATGTCTGAGTCTTCCGGAATTTCACGTCAGTCACTTTCGCAAGAGCGAGTCGTAGAGGGCGATGGTCTCCTGCGCGATCGCGGACCAGCTGAATTTTTCTTCGGCGCGCTTGCGGCCGGCGCGCCCGAATTTTTCCCGAAGTTCCGAATCGGCCATTAATTTGTTGATGCAGGAGGCGAGATCGCGCGCGAACTGATCGGGATTCGTGGGTTCGAAGGGACTTTCGTCCATTTGCTCGATCGGCACGAGAAATCCGGTCTCCCCATCAACCACCACCTCCTTGATCCCCCCGACTGCGCTCGCCACGACCGCCGTTCCGCACGCCATCGCCTCGAGGTTTATGATTCCGAACGGCTCATAAATCGACGGACAGCAAAAAACGCTTGCGTGAGAATAGAGTTCAACAGCGGCCTGTTTTTGGACCATATCTCTTATCCAGATAAC
>JACCXL010000379.1 GCA_013697015.1 Chthoniobacterales bacterium
GGTCAGGATTAGTCCGTAACCTTGTTGTGCAAACGAGCGGATCGCCTCCTGAATGCGCGCAATCTCGTCCGGGATGATCGCCTCCGCCGCAACGCGCCAGCCTCGCTTCTCGGCCTCTGCGTGAAGCGCTGGTCCGCCGAGATCCTCGTATTCTCCCGACGTCGCGCGATCGGAAATCGTAATGATGCCAACGGTGATCTGCATGGTCTAAGAGCTGATGCGCCGTTAGCCGGGCAATCGTGAGAAGCTGTCATCCTGAGTCGCGAAGACGAGGAAGGACCTCGCACAGACTGGCGGCGTATGCACGCGACTGGAGTGTAACCAACCACCGCATGTGAGGTCCTTCACCGTCTGCCCGGCTCGGGATGACAGCCATTCGCGCCCGTCATCAAACATCGCGCTTTGTCTTCTTCAGCAACCGGACATCAGAAATGCGCATCTCCTTATCGACCGCCTTGCACATGTCATAGATCGTGAGCAGCGCCACCGACACGCCGGTGAGCGCTTCCATCTCAACGCCAGTCTGCGCCGTTGTTCGCGCGGTGCACTCCGCGTTCACGAAATCCTCGTCCGCAGAAATCTCCAAGTCGACATGCGTGAGCATCAATGTGTGACAAAGCGGGATGAGATGCGCGGTTTGTTTCGCCGCCTGGATACCGGCGATACGCGCGGTCGCAAACACATCGCCCTTGGCAATCCGATTCGCCGCGATGAGAGCCAGCGTTGCGGGCTTCATCCGAATGCTCCCGGTCGCGACAGCCTCACGCAGACTGAGCGCCTTCGAGGAGACGTCGACCATGCGCGCGCTACCGTCGGCGTCGACGTGCGTCAGGCGACTCATCGATCAACCTCCAATCGCGACCATCTTGCGGCCGGGTTGATAGGTTGTGCGAAAATCATGCTCCTGCGGCTTCCGCTCCACCACGTCCAGGATAAAACCTTCCAGCTCTGTGTCCGTTGCGCCGGCACGCAGGACGGTTTTGATGTCGAACTCCAGGTAACTCCCGAGGCAGGGCCGCAGCTTGCCGTCGCAGGTCAAGCGCAGCTTGTTACAGCTCTCGCAAAAGTGAAGATTTGTCATCGCGCCAATGAACCCGACGCGCTGTGAGCGGCCGGGAATCTGATGGTAGGTAGCGGGTCCGTTCGTGCGAAATTCTGGAACCGGGATGAGCGCGCCGAACTCTTCTTCCAGGAGGCGCCTGGCCGTGGCGATGGAAAAGAAATTTCGCTCATGCAACACGTCGGTCGTCGTGACGGGCATGAGTTCGATGAACCGCAGGAGCAACCCTTTCGCCGCCGCGAATTCTACCAAAGGCACGAGTTGTTCTTCGCTGCGGCCATGCATCAGAACACAATTGATTTTGACCGCTTCGAACCCCGCGGCGAGCGCCGCCTCGATGCCGAGCAGGACCTCGAGGAGCAGATCGCGCCCCGTCACCTCCTCGTACTCTTCGCGATTTAAGGTATCGAGGGAAACGTTAACCGTCCGGGCGCCACCCTCGCGCAACGCCTGAGCGATTGTCACGCCGTCCGAAACATTCCGCGTGAGCAAGGTCGCGTTCGTGGAAATCCCGACGTCATCGAGGCCGTCGATTGCGCAAAGCTCGTTCACAAACGGAACAATCCCGGGTCGCGTGAGCGGCTCCCCGCCGGTGACGCGAACTTTTGAAACTCCGAGACCTACCGCCACGCGCACGATCCGCAGTGTTTCCTCGTAAGTGAGAATCTCGGCGCGTGGCAGCCACTCCTGCAGTTCGCGCGGCATGCAGTAGGTACAACGTTCGTTACAACGGTCGGTGATCGAGACGCGCAGGTACGAAATCCGATGTCCGAAGCGATCCTCCATCACGCGCAGGGTAACGGGGTAAAGTGCTCGAAGCAAACACGTCGCCCGGTTGACTGGGTTGATCTCCGCGCCTAGTTTTCAGTCATGAAGCGTCGACTTTTTTCCTGGGCGCTGGCCACCAGCATCGCGGCTGGCGCGTTTATCCTGACAAGCTGTTCCACGACAGAGACGCGCATCTCGCAGCGTCCAGAGATTTTTCGGAGCCTCTCGCCTAACGATCAAGCGCTCGTTAGCCAAGGCCGAATCCGTGAAGGGATGTCCGAAAACGCGGTCTGGCTGGCGTGGGGCGCGCCCGACGCACGTCTCGCGGGACGCACGCGTGGTCAATCAGCGGAGACCTGGCTTTACACCTACGGGGGCTACGGCGGAGGCGGTTACGGGGGCTACGGCGGAGG
>JACCXL010000383.1 GCA_013697015.1 Chthoniobacterales bacterium
TGCTCGCGCAAATGAAAGAGCGTGAGGAAAAGGTGAAGCCAAAGGTCAGCTTCGAAGTTGGCGAAACGGTCAAGGTCGCCGACGGACCATTCCAGAACCAGAACGGCATCGTCGAGGAGATTGATCCGGATCGCGGCAAGCTGCGCGTTTCCGTAACAATTTTCGGCCGCGCTACGCCGGTCGAGCTCGAATACTGGCAGGTCGAGCGCGGATAACGTCTAGCGCGTAGGGAACACTCATGGCGTGCACTCCTGTCATGTCGAGCGAAGTCGAGACATCTGTGATTATTTACAATTTTATGAGATTCCTCGACTGCGCTTCGCTCCGCTCGGAATGACAAGAGCGCTGCTCAGAACGACAAACATTTTATGGCCAAAGAAATCGTAGCGCACATCAAATTGCAGATACCCGCCGGTCAGGCGAATCCCGCGCCGCCTGTCGGCACGGCGCTCGGACCGCGCGGCGTCAACATCATGGCGTTCTGCAAAGAATTTAACGCCACCACACAGAAGCAAGCCGGCGATATCTTGCCGGTCGTGATCACCGTCTTCAAAGACAAGTCGTTTACCTTCATCACGAAGAGCCCGCCCGCTGCGATTCTGTTGAAGAAGGCAGCGAATATCGCCGCCGGCTCGAAGGAGCCCAACAAGACGAAAGTCGGCAAGGTTACGCGCAAACAGGTGATGGAAATCGTGAAAACGAAGGCGAAAGACCTAAATTCTCGCAGCGACGAAGCCGGGTTCCGTGTCATCGCCGGAACCGCACGGCAAATGGGTCTCGAGATCGTCGACTAGGGCAGCGCGAAAATTTCGACGGCCTCGTGCCGCTTTGTCATGAGCTCAGTTCGCGGCCAGATCGAATCCTTCGAGAATTGCATCACGGCTTTGAAGGCGCGCAAGACGGCGTGACCATCAGCCGGAAGCGGCGCCCCCGTTTTCAAATTCGTCGATCGTTTCCGGCGGCACGCCAGACTGACTGACGGCGGTCACACCGCGATGCGTTCCTGACTTTTGGCTCGAGCCTTGCGGAATGCGGGGCCGGTCTGATATCAGATCTGCATATGATCCTGGCACGAACTTTCCGGCTGGCGGCACTCGCGGGAGCGTTTGCCTGTCTCTACGATGGGGCGGCGGCGGACACGACCATGGCCCTAAAAGCTGCGAGACTCTTCGACGGGAAATCGAGGACCCTGATGCAGAATGGCGTCGTGCTCGTGCAGGGCGACAAGATAGTCGACGCGGGCGCGGGCTTGCCTATTCCTGCCGGAGCACAAGTGATTGATCTGGGCGACGCCACACTCTCGCCCGGTTTCATGGATGCACACACGCACGTGACGCTGGATTATTCTGGCAATTACAACGAACGGCGTTTGCGCGATCTCAGCAAGAACGTTTCCGAAATCGCGCTGGAATGCATTCCCAACGCGCGCGCGACGATCGAGGCAGGATTTACGACCGTGCGGGATCTCGGGAGCCGGATTACGAACAGTCACGATTTTCTTGATGTTTCGGTGCGGAACGCGATCGAGCACGGAATTGTGACAGGTCCGCGGATGATCGTGGCGACACATGGCATCGGCGCGACGGGCGGACACTTCGATCCAACGAGCGGCTACCGCGACATGGCGCTGGGGCGCGAACCGGATTGGACCGATGGAATCGGGAACGGTCCCGATGAGATTCGCAAAGCCGTTCGCCACGAAGTCAAAAATGGCGCCGATGTCATTAAAGCGGCGGTTTCAGGTGGCGTTCTGTCTTTGGCCGACGAAGTGGATACGCCGCAGTTCACGCCGGCGGAAGTTGCGGCTCTGGTGGACGAAACGCACCGTTTGCGCAAAAAAGTTGCGGTCCACTGTCACGGCGATCAGGCAGCCCGTGAAGCCATCGAAGCTGGCGTCGATTCGATCGAGCACGGTTCGTTTTTAAAACCGGAAACGCTCGCGTTGATGAAAAACAAGGGGACCTATCTCGTTCCCACTTTGCTCGCGACGGAATACATCATGGGCAAGATCGACGCCTACCCACCGGTCCTGGCCGCGAAAGCTCGCGCCGCCGCCGCCGCTCGTTCCGATATGTTCAGGAACGCGGTGAAAATTGGAGTGAAGATCGGTTTCGGAACCGATTCAGCCGTTTTCCCGCACGGCCAAAATGCGAAGGAGTTCGCGCTCATGGTGGGACTTGGCATGGCACCCTTAGATGCGCTGCGTTCCGCGACCGCTGCAGATGCAGAGCTGCTTGGCGTTTTAGCGAAAACGGGCACGCTCGAAAAAGGGAAGCTGGCTGACGTGATCGCGATGCCGGGCGACCCGACGTCCGACATCACGGCGACGGAGCGCGTCGCGTTCGTGACGAAGAACGGGAAGATCGTCAAGAACGGCAGCACTCCGGCGGCGCCGGCAGCGAACGCCGGCACCACGCGAGAGACAGCTGCCGAAGCGGCGGCGCTGGACCTCTAATTTCTCCGCGTCGATGGGCTGGGTTATCGCCGCCCGGAGACCACAGAATCGGCTCCGCTTTTGACAGGGCGGGCCGCAAGCTACCCGCCGCTCTCGAGTATTAGTGTGTATAATTTATAGGTTTGCGTGCACTCGTTCTAGCGATTAGAGCCCCTATATAGCACGCCACAAGTTCTCTCAAAAGGCCTGTTTAGTGGCCAACTTGACAACCCGGCGGCCCGCGATTATATGCCTGCCCCGCTGCCAACTTGGGGCAGCACCAAGCAGGAGAGTATCCACTCGTTTGAACTGCAAAACACCATGGCTAAAAATCGCAGCAAACGTTATCGCGCCGCGGCCGAGCAAGTCGACCGGGCGAAGGCCTACAATCTCCCGGAAGCTGTTTCGACACTGAAGAAACTCCCGGTGACGAAGTTCGACCAAACCGTCACAGTTTCATTCCGGCTCGGAGTTGATCCTAAACAATCCGATCAGATGGTGCGCGGCACATGTCCGCTCCCACATGGCAGCGGGAAGCAGGTGCGCGTTCTCGTTTTCGCGGAAGGACAAGCGGCAAAGGCGGCCAAGGATGCCGGCGCGGAGCATGTTGGCTTCAAGGACATGGTCCAGAAATGTCAGGAAGGATTTCAGGACTTCGATGTTGCGATTGCCACGCCGGCCGCCATGGCGGAGGTCCGCAAGCTCGGCAAAGTGCTTGGTCCGCGCGGTCTCATGCCCAATCCGAAGACCGGCACAGTCACTGACGATACGGCCAAAGCCGTGGCGGAAGTGAAAGCGGGCCGAGTAGAGTTTAAACTCGACAAAAATGGCAACGTGGCCGTGCCGGTGGGAAAATTTTCCTTTGCTGAGGAGCAGCTGGTAGCCAACGGAACTGCCGTGATCGAGGCGGTGGTGCGGGCGCGGCCGGCCACGGCGAAAGGCCGTTTCGTTGAAGGAATGACAATCAGCGCAACGATGTCCCCCGGGGTGCACGTTGATCCATCGCCTTACTTGAGTTTCTAACCGGATCCACTGCGCATGAGACCTGAAAAAGCTACAATCGTTTCGGATCTTTCCGAGAAGCTGAACCGTTCGCCATTCGTCCTTGTGACGAATTATCAGGGGATGAAAGTGGATCAATTCGGCGAGCTGAGAAATCGGCTGGCTCCCATGGGCGCTGAAGTTCGGGTTGTGAAAAACAGTTTCCTGAAGCGCGCGATGGCGGAAACGGGCATACCCGATGTCGGATCGCAGCTCACCGGTCAGACCGCGATCGTGATGGGCCGGAAGGATGTCGCTCCGGTCGCAAAAATTCTGAAGACCTTTGCCGCTGAATTCAAAATCGCTTCGGTGAAACTTGGAGTGGTCGATAAAGCGGTGCTCTCGACCGCAGAGGTCGAAGCACTCGCGGAATTGCCTTCGCGCGAAGCTTTGCAGGCGCAATTGCTCGGGTTGCTGCTTTCGCCGATGACGCAATTGGTGCGCATCCTGAACGAGCCGGGCGCGTCGCTCGCTCGTCTCCTGCAGGCAAAGTTGAAACAAGAAGGGGACACAGCCCCTGCACCGGCATAAACTTTTGCGGTGCCGCGATTGGCCCCGCGAGATAAACGAACAACCTGTCCGGCTCGTTGGCGATCGAGCTTAATTTTCCGGAAGCCTCCGGAAGCGGCGATTGGAGGAAAAACATGGCAGATACAAATGGAATCGTAGATCAACTCAGCGGGCTGACGGTCCTGGAGATCGCGGGTCTGGTGAAACAGCTCGAAGAAAAATGGGGCGTCAGCGCGGCGGCTCCCGTGGCCATGGCTGCACCGGCGGCCGGCGGCGGAGGCGGTGCAAGCGCGCCGGCGGCTGAGGAAAAAACAACTTTTGACGTCATCCTGACGGAGATGGGCGCAAATAAGATCGGCACCATCAAAGAGGTGCGCAGCGCAGTTCCTGGCTTGGGGTTGGCGGAAGCCAAAGCTCTTGTGGAAGGCGCTCCCAAGACGCTCAAAGAAGGCGTGACCAAGGCAGAGGCCGAAGAGATCAAAAAGAAGATCGAAGCGGCTGGGGCCAAAGTCGAAATCAAGTAAATCTCACGCGGATTGGCGGCGCGCAGGAAATGCCTTGCGTGCCGCCTCGTCCGTGGCAATATTTCGTTTGTTAGAAGCAGTCCTACCCCATTTTCAACCCCGCTCCCGCTGGTCTTATTTTAGTCAGGCAACGGAACGTTGGACGTCGATTTGACAGTCCGCCGTTTTGCTGTCACTTTTGTACCCCTCGCTTTCGGCTCACGCTGTAAAGCGATTTCGTTTCTGCGGCCTTCGTCCCCCCGGGGGTCGCATTGGTTCCCAACCCTTTCGAATTTATGGCAGAACGTAACGCAGAACGTATCTATTTCGGCACGATCAAAGAGGGCATCGAGCCGCCGAATCTGATCGAGGTGCAGCTCAATTCCTACGTTGATTTTTTACAGAAGGACGTTCCGGCGGCAAAACGCAAAAACGCGGGGTTGCAGGCCGTCTTCAAAGAAGTATTTCCGATCGAAAGTTACGATGAAAAAGCGACGCTCGATTTCAGCCATTACGAAATCGGCGAGCCGAAGCTAAGAGCGCTGGAGGCGCAGCGCGAAGGGCAGACGTTCAGCGCGCCGCTTCACGTGACCTTTCAGCTCTGCGAGGAGAAGGGGACGAAGGAAGAGAAAGTCTATATGGGCGAAATTCCGCTCATGACGCCGCAGGGCACCTTCGTCATCAACGGCGCGGAGCGCGTCGTGGTATCACAGCTGCATCGATCGCCCGGGATCGCATTCGAGTCGAGCATCCATCTCAACGGCAAGGTGCTTTACAGTTTCCGGATCATCCCGGATCGCGGCTCCTGGATCGAAGTGCAGTTCGACACCAGCGACCTGCTCTACATCTATTTGGATCGCCGGAAACGCCGTCGCAAATTCCTCGCCACCACCTTCCTGCGCGCGCTGGGCTACGGGTCGGATGAAGAGGTTATCAAACTTTTCTATAATATTGAGACGCTGAAGTTGAGTGAAAAGCTCGGTGAAGAAGAACTCGGGACCAAGGTTTTAACCGCGGACGTCCGCGATGGAGAAATTACTGTCGCCCGGGCTTTTGAGCCTCTCACCGCCGCCACCGTCCGGCAGATTATGGCCCTCAACACCAAAGAGGTGAAGGTGATCGACATCACGAACGACGACACGGTCGTTAAGGCGTTGAAAAAAGATCCGGCGCATGATCAGGAAGAGGCGCTCAAAGATATCTACCGCAAACTGCGTCCGGGCGATCCGCCCACGGTTGCGAATGCCAAGGCGTTGCTGAAGCGCCTTTTCTTCGACCCGAAGAAGTATGATTTGGGCCGGGTCGGGCGCTATAAAATCAACCAGAAGCTCGGCATTGATGTCGATCTGGGCGAGCGCATTGTGACGGATAAGGATTTCATCGGCGCGATCAAATATTTGATAAGTTTGCGTCGCGGCGAAGGCACCTTGGATGACATCGATCATCTCGGTAGCCGTCGCGTCCGCACCGTGGGCGAATTGCTGGCGAATCAGTGCCGAGTTGGCCTTGCTCGCACGGAGCGCCTGGTCAAAGAGCGCATGACGTTATTCGACATCAATATCGACGGCATGACGCCGCAGAAGTTGATCAACCCGAAAGCGCTCAGCGCGGTCATTCGTGATTTCTTTGGACGTTCGCAGTTGTCGCAATTCATGGATCAAACGAATCCGCTGGCCGAGCTGACGCACAAGCGTCGTCTCTCCGCCCTCGGACCTGGCGGTTTATCGCGCGATCGCGCCGGCTTCGAAGTCCGCGACGTACATCCGTCGCACTACGGCCGCATCTGTCCGATCGAAACACCGGAAGGTCCGAACATCGGGCTCATCAGTTCGATGTCGACGTTCGCACGAATTAATGAATTTGGTTTTATCGAAACGCCATATCGGAAGGTCGAAAAAGGTCGCGTGACGGAGCAGGTCGACTATCTCACGGGCGATCGTGAAGAGAATTTCCTGGTCGCGCAGGCCAATGCGACGATGGACGCAAAGGGTCATTTCACCCAGGAAAAGGTTTCGGTCCGATACCGCGGTGACTTCCTCGAAGTCGAGCCCGAGAAGGTCCACTATATGGATGTCTCGCCGAAGCAGCTGGTTTCGGTCGCGGCTGGCTTGATTCCGTTTCTCGAACACGATGACGCCAATCGTGCGTTGATGGGCTCGAACATGCAGCGTCAGGGCGTGCCGCTGATTGTTTCCGAAGCGCCGCTCGTCGGCACCGGTCTTGAGGGGAAAGTCGCGCGCGATTCCCACGCGGTCCTGATTGCGGCGGAGAGCGGCAAGGTGGCGTCAGTCACCGCTGATCAGATTGTCCTGACTAAGGACGGTCACATGCCTGAAAGCCGCAAAAAATTAAAGACCGATCACGAAGCGGGCATTCAGGTTTATGAGTTGCGAAAGTTCATGCGCTCGAACGCGGGAACGTGCGTGAATCAAAAACCGATTGTGAAGAAAGGTCAGCATGTGAAGCGCGGACAAGTGCTCGCGGACGGTCCGAACACGGATCAAGGCGAGCTCGCGCTCGGCCGCAATGTGCTCGTCGCGTTCATGCCATGGAACGGTTACAACTTCGAAGACGCCATCATGATTTCGGAGAAGGTCGTGAAGGAGGACATCTACACCTCGATCCACATCGACGAATTCGAGATCGGCGCGCGCGACACGAAGCTGGGGCCGGAAGAAATCACGCGGGATATTCCGAACGTTTCCGAGGAAGCGTTGCGTAATCTCGGAACCGACGGCGTGGTGCGCGTGGGCGCTGAAGTCAAGCCGGGAGATATTTTGGTCGGCAAAATCACGCCGAAAAGTGAGACGGAATTGGCGCCGGAAGAGCGTTTATTGCGCGCCATCTTTGGCGAAAAAGCTGCGGATGTAAAAGACACTTCCCTGACTGTTCCGTCGGGCACTTACGGCATCATCATGGATGTGAAGGTCTCGTCGCGGCGGGAAATCTCACGCGAGAAGCTCACGCCGACAGAGACGAAGCGTCAGCTGAAAACGATCACGGAAGATCACAAGAAGAAGAAAGACGAGCTGACGGAGCAGCTGACAGACGCGCTCTCGAACATCCTTTTGGGCGAGAAGATCCCGCTCGACGTCGTCAATGCGGAGACGGGCGAGATCATTATCCCAGCGAATCGCAAGATCACGAAGACGCTTCTGCGCAAGCTCGCGATGGTTTACGATCACATTGAGATCGATCCGTCACCGATCCGGAACAAAATTCGGGAAATCATTGCATCTTACGAGCACAAATTCGCCGAGCTTGAACTCGAGCGGGAGCGCTCCATGGATCGCGTCGAGAGCGGTGACGACATCGATCCCGGCATCATCAAGCAGGTCAAAGTTTACATCGCTTCGAAGCGGAAGCTGTCGGTCGGCGACAAAATGGCGGGGCGCCACGGCAACAAGGGCGTCGTAGCGCGGATCGTTCCAGAAGAGGACATGCCCTATCTGCCGGATGGAACGCCGGTAGAAATCGTGTTGAATCCACTCGGTGTGCCGAGTCGTATGAACGTAGGCCAGGTGCTCGAGACGCACTTGGGAGTGGCAGCGAAGGCGCTGGGATTCAAAGTGGCGACGCCTGTTTTTGACGGAATCTCGGAGGCGAAGATCCGGGAGTATTTGAACGACGCGAAAAAGATCGATGGCTTTACCTGGGTGCAGGAAAACGGCAAGGCGCGTCTGTTCGACGGACGCACCGGCGACCAGTTCGATCAGGAGGTAGTCGTCGGCTATATCTACATGCTGAAGCTTGGCCACCTCGTGGCGGACAAAATTCACGCGCGCGCAGTCGGTCCCTACTCGCTCGTGACGCAACAGCCACTCGGCGGCAAAGCGCAATACGGCGGGCAGCGATTCGGTGAAATGGAAGTTTGGGCACTGGAAGCATACGGCGCCGCCTACACTCTGCAGGAGCTGCTAACCGTTAAGTCCGATGACGTGCAGGGGCGCACGCGCATCTACGAATCCATTGTGAAAGGCGACAACTCGCTCGAAGCGGGCACGCCTGAAAGTTTCAACGTGTTGATCAAGGAAATGCAGTCGTTAGGCCTGGACGTCAAAGTCGGCGGCCAGGCGCCGGTCAATTTCCTCGATGGCGCGGCGGCTTAGATTTCAAACGCAGTTTTACCAAATAAATGAACGAACATTCCTGGCGTGAGTTAGTGGGTGAAGAGCGGCCGGTCGGTTTCGACCAGGTCTCCATCGGCGTGGCGTCTTCTGACACGATGCGGTCGTGGAGCAAGGGCGAGGTGAAAAACCCGGAGACGATCAATTATCGGACTTTCAAGCCTGAAAAAGGCGGGTTGTTTTGTGAGAGAATTTTCGGACCGACGCGGGACTGGGAGTGCTCGTGCGGGAAATATAAGCGGATCAAACACAAAGGGGTGATCTGCGATCGTTGCGGCGTCGAGGTGACGCTGGCGCGCGTGCGGCGTGAGCGCATGGGCCACATCGAGCTGGCCGTGCCGGTGTCGCACATTTGGTTCTACAAATGCATGCCGTCGCGCCTTGGCTTGATGCTCGACATGAGCGCACGCCAGCTCGAACGCGTCATTTATTACGAGGACTATATCGTCATCGATCCGGGCAAGACGCCCCTGACGAAGACGCAGCTGCTGAACGAAGTCGAATACCGCGAAGCGCAGGAGCAGTACGGTGAAGACTTCGTGGCCGGGATGGGCGCGGAAGCCGTCAAGAAGCTCCTGGCCGAAATCGACCTCGCCAAGCTCAACAAAGAGCTCGAGGAGGCGATGGGGAATACGAAGAGCAAACAGATTCGCAAAAAACTGGCCAAACGCTTGAAGCTGGTTCAAGGCTTTGCCTCTTCGCACGCGCGTCCGGATTGGATGGTGCTCGACGTGCTGCCGGTGATTCCGCCGGATTTGCGTCCGCTCGTTCCTCTGGAAGGCGGGCGCTTTGCCACCTCCGATCTCAACGATCTTTATCGGCGCGTGATCAATCGCAACAATCGATTGAAAAATCTGCTCCAGCTGAAAACGCCTGACGTCATCATCCGCAACGAGAAACGCATGTTGCAGGAGGCCGTGGACGCTCTCTTCGACAACGGCCGTCACGGCCGCGCCGTAACCGGCGCCGGCAATCGTCCGTTGAAGAGCCTGAGCGACATGCTAAAAGGCAAGGGCGGGCGGTTCCGTCAGAACTTGTTAGGCAAACGCGTCGATTACTCCGGCCGTTCCGTCATCGTGATCGGCCCAGAACTGAAGCTGAATCAATGCGGATTGCCCAAGAAGATGGCGCTCGTTTTGTTCGAGCCGTTCATCATTCGACGCCTGAAAGATCTCGGCTACGTCCACACGGTCCGGAGCGCCAAAAAGATGATTGAACGTCAGACGCCGGAGGTCTGGGATATTCTGGAGGAAGTGACGAAAGGTCACCCGGTTTTGCTGAACCGCGCTCCGACCTTGCACCGACTGTCCATTCAAGCTTTTGAGCCGCTCTTGATCGAAGGCGAAGCGATCCGTATTCATCCGCTCGTTTGCACAGCTTACAACGCTGACTTCGACGGTGACCAGATGGCGGTGCAC
>JACCXL010000395.1 GCA_013697015.1 Chthoniobacterales bacterium
CGTATCGCGATGTTCCGTTCCTCAGTCTCTCGGGAGATTTCGCATGGGACGGGCAGCGCACCATGCTGCGCGAAGTTCGGCTCCAGCATGGCAGCGGAGAGTTGAAAGCCGAGCTTCTGGACGTGCCTGAAGACTTCCGGCTAAACGTGGAAAGCACGATCAGCCCGAGTGTGGCGCAGCCGCTCGTCTCGACTAAGTTGCGCCAGTTCCTGAGTGAGTGGGAGTGGCCACAGCCGCCGCACGTCCACCTCGCCGCGCAGGGCACGAGTCGCGACCCACAAACGTGGACCGGCGAAGGCACCATCGCGCAGCAGCGGGCCGCTTTCCGCGGCGTCTGGATGAACAGCGGAAGCGCCAGTTTCCGTTTCGGGGATGGCGCACTCACCTTCGACAATTTGCGCATCACACGCGACGAAGGAATCGGCACCGGTTCGTTCACCTACGATTTTGCCCGCCACGAAGTGCGGCTCGCAAACGTGCAGAGCACGCTGCGACCCGCGGACGCGATCTATTGGATCGATCCCAAACTGTTCAAGGCGGTCGTGCCCTACAAATTCCGGCAGCCACCGAACGTTACGACCAATGGCGTGGTGCGATTTCACGGCGGAAAAGGCGACCACCTGGAGCTGACCGTGGAGGCCCCGACCGGAATGGATTACGTGTTTCTGGGAAAGATCCTCCCGCTCGAACGCGTCACTGGCCGCCTGCTTTTCACGGACGACCGGCTGCAGCTGAGCGACGTGAATGCGACATTGTTCAGCGGAAGCGTGAAAGGGGACGCGGACATCTCGCTCGCGAAAGGTGACCCTCACTACCGCGCGAGCATATTAGTCGACGCCATCGACTTCCCACGGCTGACCGATCTCTATTTTAAATATGACACCGCCCACGGCCGCCTTAACGGGACCTACGAGTTCACCGGGCTGGGTGATAATGCCAGAACGATGCGGGGCAATGGAAAAGTAACGCTCCATGATGGCGACGTATTTGCGATCCCGATTTTCGGGCCGCTCTCCGGTCTTCTCGGCAGCATCCTGCCCGGCAGCGGCTACAGCATCGCACGCGAGGCACACGCGAGTTTTTCGATCCGCGACGGCGTCATCCACACTGACGACTTCAACGTCTCCGGCAAAATCTTCGGCATGGTCGGGCACGGCGATCTCTTTTTTCTGAACGATAAGCTCGATTTCGATATTCGAATGAGCGCGAACGGTCCCGGCTTCCTGCTCGCGCCGGTTTATAAACTCTTCGAATACGAAGGAACCGGCAGCCTGGCCAAGCCTGTCTGGCGGCCAAAACGCTTTTAGCCTCATGCGAAGAAAGCTTGGTTCGCAACGGACGGCGATGCACACGAGGAAGGTCTCGCGCCCGCCGACGAGGATAGAGGCACACCTGTTAGGGGCACATATGTCGATCGGTGGTGGAGTTCACGTCGCAATCGAGCGTTCTTGTTCCATTCAAGGCAACGCGATGCAGATTTTTGTGAAGAACAACATGCAGTGGTTCGCGCGCCCTTTCGAAAAGAAGGAAATCGCGGCCTTCCTCAACCATGCGCAACGCACTGAATTGAAGGCTGTCTTCGCGCACGCGAATTATCTAATCAATCTCGCCGCTACCAATCCGCAATTCCACGCCAACTCGATCCGCGCCTTGTCGGAGGAACTCACGCGCGCAGATCAACTGGAGTTACCGTTCCTTGTCCTGCACCCCGGCGCGCACCTCGGTGCGGGGGACGAAGCGGGATTGAACAAAATCGCGTCCACCATCGATGAAGTGTTCCGCGGAATCCCGCGGGTGAAGACAAAGATCGCGCTCGAAACGACCGCCGGCCAGGGAACATGTCTCGGTCACACCTTCGAACAACTTGCCTGGCTGATCGCGAGCGTCCGCGAACCCGAGCGGCTCTGCGTCTGTCTCGACACCGCGCACGTTTTCGCGGCTGGGCACGATATCGGAAGCGAAGCGGGCACGCGCCGGATGTTCCGCGAGTTTGATCACACGATTGGGTTAAATCGGCTCGCCGCTTTACATCTGAACGATTCCAAGACAGCGCGCGGTTCGCGCGTTGATCGCCACGAACACATTGGCAAAGGACAGATCGGACTTGAGGCCTTCCGGTTTATCATGCGCGACCGGCGCTTCCGCCAAATCCCGAAGGTGCTGGAAACTCCGAAGGGGAAAGAACTGCTCGAAGATGTCGAGAATATGAAGACGCTGCACGAGCTCGCGGCGGAGAAATCGAAACAGACCAAATATGAAAAGGCAACGTATCGCGCTCGTGACGGGCGCAAATAAGGGAATAGGTTTTGAGGTCGCGCGACAGCTCGCGCGCAAAGGATTTCGCGTATTCATCGGCGCGCGCAAGACCGAGGCTGGCATCGAGGCCACGACACGGATTTCGCACGAAGACGGCACGGCGGAATTTCTCGAAATCGATGTTTCCGATGCCCGGAGCATCGAGCGCGCGGCAGAAACCTGCGCCCGCGTGACTGATTGGCTCGACGTCCTGGTGAACAACGCCGGTATCGTCGTTGATGGCGATGACGACGTGATGAATCTCACGCCGGAAATTTTCGAGGGCACGTTGCGCACCAACACACTTGGCCCATTGCTTGTGGCCCAAGCGTTTCGGGCCTTGCTCGCGAAATCGGATGCGCCGCGAATTGTGAATGTTTCCAGCGGGGGCGGACAATTGACTGACGGCGCGGATGGATGGGCGCCCGCCTACTGCATTTCAAAAACGGCGCTCAATGGCGTGACGGTCCAGCTCGCGGCCGCGCTGCCGAAATTCGCCGTGAATGCGGTTTGCCCAGGCTGGGTGCGAACCGAGATGGGCGGCGCCAACGCCAACCGCTCGGTGGGCGAAGGCGCGGCTGGAATCGTGTGGCTCGCGGATGAAGCGCCGCATGATCTCACCGGCAAGTTTTTGCGCGACCGGAAGCCAATTCCGTGGTGAGCGCCGCCGCGAACATCCCGCTGTTATTTGATCAGCCGAATCGTGAGCGGGTAGCGATACAACTTGCCTTCGCTCGCGCGAATCGAAGCCACGATCACCAACACGACATTGAGCAGATGGAGCAGGCCGAGAAGCGGGAGCAGCAATAACCCGATCAGCACGAAACAAAGCACGATGATCGCAGCCGCGTACAAAAAGAGTGAGATTTGAAAATTGAGCGATTCCTTCCCGTGCTCGTTTATTTCTGGAAACTCGTCGCGCTTCAATAACCAGATCAGCAGCGGCCCGATAATGTGACCCACTGCTGGAAGGAAGAAACCGCAGAGCGCACTTGCGTGACAGAGCACCCCCCACGTGCGGGCGGCTGAGGATGAAGAAACTGTTTCCATTTAGGTTTCTTTGACGCGCTCGATGTGCGCGCCGAGTTCGCTTAGCTTTTCGTCGAGGTGTTCGTAGCCGCGATCGATGTGGTAAACGCGACTTACTTCAGTCACCCCTTCCGCTTTCAATCCAGCCAGCACGAGGGCAGCGGAGGCGCGCAGATCACTCGCCATCACGGGCGCGCCGGTGAGATGATCCACTCCCTGAATGACCGCTGTCGGTCCTTCGATCTGGACATGCGCACCCATGCGCTTTAGCTCCGCGAGATGCATGTAGCGCTGCGGGAAAATATTTTCCGTGACGACGCTAATGCCACTCGTGGTGGAGAGTAGAGCGCACATTTGCGCCTGCATGTCGGTGGGAAAACCGGGATACGGTTCGGTCACGAGCTCCAGCGGCTTCGCGCTACCGTTCGGCGAAACTGTGACGGAATGCTCCGTCGTTTCGATCCGGAACCCCGCCTTGCTCAAGGCCTCCGTTACTGCTTTTATGTGCTCCGGCACGACACGATTGACCGTGATTCCGTTCCCACAAACAGCGCCGGCCACCAGAAACGTCCCGGCCTCGATTCGATCCGGAATGATATCGTGCTCGGCCCCGTGCAACTCAGCGACGCCCTCGATAATCAACCGCCGCGTGCCCGCGCCTTCGATTTTCGCTCCCATTTTGTTCAGGAAATTCGCCAGGTCGACCACCTCCGGTTCCGAAGCTGCGCCTTCAATCACCGTCACTCCATCCGCCAGCACAGCCGCCATCATCACGTTGTCGGTGCCGAGAACGGTCGGGCCGAATTTACCGCGCAGACTTATGACCGCCCCGGTCAGCTTCGGTGCGAACATTTTGACGTTCCCGTTTTCCACGCGCACTGCGGCGCCCAGGGATTCGAACCCTTTGAGATGCAAGTCGATCGGGCGATCGCCGATCACGCACCCGCCCGGCAGCGACACCGTCGCCTCCTTGCAGCGCCCGAGCAGCGGACCGAGGACGCAAACCGAAGCGCGCATCCGCCGCACGACGTCGTAAGGCGCGACAGATTCGATCTTCTCCGCGTGCACGGT
>JACCXL010000368.1 GCA_013697015.1 Chthoniobacterales bacterium
TTGTCGCGCACCTTGTTTTCCTGGCCGGAAAGCACGTGCACCACGAACCACTGATCTTTTGGTGCCAGAACGGAAGCCATCTCAGTGCAAACGGGTGAAGAAATGAATGAAGTTCACCAGGACAAAATCAAACAGGGCAACGTAACCACCCAGCAGCAGCATCGCGATGATCACGACCAGCGTTGAATCAGTCAGCTCTTTATAGCGCCTGATGCCTTTCTCTTTCGATTCCCAAGGCCACGAAGCTTTCTGCAGTTCGACCTTCACTTCGCTGAAGAAACTTTTGCTTTTTGCGAGCATCTATAATTCTGGAAATACGGCGGGCACCAACAGGTCAGGAGGGACTCGAACCCCCAACCGACGGTTTTGGAGACCGCTACTCTACCAATTGAGCTACTGACCTAGTTCGGTGGCTGACAGAAGCCAACTTAGTCCATAATTTCGGCCACGCGACCGGCACCGACGGTTTTGCCCCCTTCGCGAATCGCGAACCGAATGGTCTTCTCCATCGCGATCGGCGTGATCAATTCAACCTCCACGGAGACGTTGTCACCCGGCATCACCATCTCCACGCCGTCTGGCAGCTTCACCGTTCCGGTCACGTCAGTCGTCCTGAAATAAAATTGGGGCCGATAATTTGTGAAGAATGGCGTGTGACGGCCGCCTTCGTCTTTACTCAAGACGTAGACTTCCGCTTTGAATTTGCGGTGTGGTTTGATGCTGCCCGGTTTGGCAATGACCTGACCCCGCATCACGTCTTCCTTTTTCACGCCGCGGAGCAGAACGCCCACGTTATCGCCGGCCCGTGCCTCATCGAGCAGCTTGCGGAACATTTCGATGTCGGTCACGGTCGTTTTCGCCGTGTCTTTGATTCCGACGATTTCAACTTCTTCCATCTTCTTGAGGATGCCGCGCTCGACACGACCCGTCGCGACGGTCCCGCGACCTTCGATGTTGAATACGTCCTCCACCGGCATCAGGAAGGGCTGATCGATCGGGCGATCCGGCACGGGGATGTAATCATCCACCGCTGCGATCAGCGCCATGATCTGCGCTTCCTGTTCCGCGTCGCCATTCAACGCCTTCAGCGCGCTGCCTTTGACGATCGGAATTTTGTCGCCTGGGAATTCGTATTGCGTGAGGAGATCGCGTACTTCCATCTCCACGAGGTCGAGCAGTTCCGGATCATCGACCATGTCGACTTTGTTCAGGAACACAACGATCGACGGGACGCCGACCTGACGCGCGAGCAGGATGTGCTCACGTGTTTGCGGCATCGGACCATCCGCTGCACTCACGACCAGAATCGCGCCGTCCATTTGCGCCGCGCCCGTGATCATGTTCTTCACGTAATCGGCGTGGCCGGGGCAATCCACGTGCGCGTAGTGGCGCTTGTCGCTCTGATATTCCACATGCGCAGTCGAGATCGTGATGCCGCGCTCCTTTTCTTCCGGAGCGGCGTCGATTGAATCGTAGGCGCGCGCTTCGGCGAAACCTTTCTTCGCCAGCACAGTGGTAATTGCGGCCGTGAGCGTGGTCTTGCCGTGATCGACGTGACCAATGGTACCGACATTCACATGCGGCTTATTTCTCTCAAATTTATCCTTAGCCATCTCGTTTCTCCTGTTTTGAAACTAACTGCGTCTTTTTGTGGGTTGTTACACTGCCGGTCGCGAGCTCGTTCTGGAGCCCATGACCGGGATTGAACCGGTGACCTCGTCCTTACCAAGGACGTGCTCTACCAACTGAGCTACATGGGCCGCTGTTTCTCATTCCTCATCCGCCGCGAACTCCCCAAAAGCGAAGCCAGCGACGATCCGGTTTCTCTTTCCCGTAGAACGCAAAGTCCCAAAGTCGCGAACGACCATGGGACCTTGTCTCGTTCCCCCGAAAAAGCGTCGGCAAGCTAACAGCCCACCCCGGGCTGTCAAAGAAATTTCAGCGGCCCGGCTCTCCGGCTACGTCTCGAGCTGGCTTTTTTTCCGACCAACAATGAGCATGATGACAATCCCGAGCACAATAACGCCGACCACACCGATGATGGCCCAGATGCGGGGATCGAGAGGTTTAGAAGGAGTCGGGGTGGGTGCCGGAGCCTCCACAGCTGGCGTAGCCGCGGGCTGCGGGCCGCTCATCTGCCGCGCGTACTGCAAACGACCCATGGTGTCCGGGTCGTTCGGTTTCAGTTTCAAGGCCGCTTCATAATCCGGGATCGCTTTCGCGAATTGATTCATCAAGCTGTAGGTGTAGCCGCGGCGATTGTAGGCATCTGGATCATTGGGCATCTTCTCGATACTGATCGTGTAATCCGCGAGCGCTTCGTCCCATCG
Organism: Chthoniobacterales bacterium; assembly: GCA_013697015.1. Lineage (GTDB taxonomy): Bacteria > Verrucomicrobiota > Verrucomicrobiia > Chthoniobacterales > UBA10450 > JACCXL01. Next base: position 2,331 of record JACCXL010000368.1, read on the forward strand.
GCGAAGGCTGCGCTTCGCAAAACCGCGCCGCCAATATGTTTCAGGGTCGTTCGCATTCAGGGTGCTGGCCTGATTGAAATCCGCGATTGCCGCATCGAAGTCGTTTTTGCCGCTTTGCGCGATTCCGCGCAGTTTGAAATAAGCAGCCTCCTTCGGGCGCAGTTCGATCGCTTTGCTCAAATCGGCAATCGCCGGATCGAACTGCTTCTGCATCGTCAAAGTCTGGCCGCGTTCGAAATAACCGGAATCGATCTTCGGCGCGATCTCGATCACTTTGGTGTAGTCCGCGATGGCCTCCGCATACTTTTCCACGGCGCGGAAAACGCTGCCGCGGTTCCCGTAGTTTATGGCGCTCGGATTGGCCTCGATCGCTTTGGTGAACTCGGCAAGAGCAACATCAAACTGGCCCGCGCGCGCCGCCACCTCGCCCGCGGCCTGATGTCCCCCCGGGTCGGCGCCTTTGCTGACGGGACTTTTCTTTTTCGACTGCGCGAAACCGGTTCCGAGTTGCGCGAGGCAAAGACACGCGACGGCAACGCAGGTGATGAGGCGAGATTTACGAATATTCATTTTCTAAGGATTTGAGCCATTAAACGACTGCAGCGCAAGGCTGGAAACTACACAGCTCCATGAGCGTGAACAATCGCCGGCAGCGGATCTCGCGCGGACGTCTCGCGCGCGGTCACGTATGCGGCCGTTTCGCCGTTTTCCCTCCGCGGCCCTGCGGCTGCCCAGCCCGCCGCTGCCGTTATCCTTTCGTCAGGCCCCGCGCCTTCCGCGCGAGTTCAAGAAAGCCCGCGCGATAGCCGGATTCATCGCGCCCCTTCGACTGCTGAGCCCACTCCAGCACCGCGCCCAGCGTCCCGGTTCCCTTGTGTGGCGAGTCACGCAGGATCATGCCGAATTCCGCCACCGCGGCCGCGAATTGAAAATCAGCTGAGGCGTGCGCGAATTGTTTCCCGTCGTCCATCACAGTACGCTCGACTAATCCGCTCTTATCGCCATCCGGTTTCTTGTAGCGCAATTTCACCGTCAGCATCTCTTCCGAAAATCGCGAAAACGACGTCATGTTCGGGTTTGGCGCCTGATACTTGAGCGGATCAACCGGCGGCATGTCCAGGCTCCCGGCCGCGCCCGACGGCACCACCTCATACAACGCCGTCACGGTATGTCCGGCGCCGATCTCGCCCGCGTCCACTCGGTCATCGTTAAAATCTTCCTTCCTTAGCATTCGCTTTTCGTAGCCTAGAAGCCGATACGATCCGACCCGTGACGGATTGAACTCGACCTGCACCTTCAC
>JACCXL010000397.1 GCA_013697015.1 Chthoniobacterales bacterium
ACGGCGGGCGTCCCTCCAAGCAAGAGCGTCTCAGAAGCTTCCGATACAGCGCAACTAGAGCGCGCGAAAACTTTCGTCCAGCACAGCGAGAAGAAATTCGGCGTCGGCTGGAGTGACGCACATGGGCGGAGCAAAGCGGATCGTCTGACCCTGTAATCCGCCTTTGCCGAGGAGCAATCCCATCTCGCGCGCGGCCTCCAGCACTTGGGCGCATTCCGCTTTGGCGGGCTCCTTTGTTTGGCGATCCTGCACGAGTTCAATGCCGACCATCAAACCCTTGCCGCGAACATCGCCGATGATGTTGTGCTTTTGTTTCAACTGCTCGAGTCCGCGAAAAATCTGCGCACCGATCCTGAGCGAATTCTCCTGCGTCTTTTCTCGCTCGATCACCTCCAGAACCGCCTTTCCCTGGGCAGCCACGACGGGATTTCCGCCAAACGTGTTGAAGTGAATGCGCTGCGCCAGGGCGTTCGCAATCTTTGCCGTTGTGACCACCGCGCCGAGCGGCGCCCCATTGCCGATGCCCTTCGCCATCGTCACGATGTCCGGGATGACTCCCTGCGTTTCGAATCCCCAAAAGTGCGTGCCGGTGCGACCGAAACCCGCCTGCACTTCATCCGCGATGCAAAGGCCGCCCCCTGCGCGGACGTGTGCATAAGCTTCCTGCAGGTAACCGTCCGGAAAGACAACGCAGCCGCCCACGCCTTGAATCGATTCCGCGATGAAGGCGGCGACTTGTCCCGATGTTCCGTAGTCGATCAGGTTCTTAACATCGGCCGCGTATTTTTTTCCGGCTGCAGGATCGTCCCTTCCCCAAACACCTCGATACGGATCCGGGGCGATCGCGTGGTGCACGCCGAAACTATGCGGGACGTTGAACTTCCAAGTGTGATGCGAGGTCAGCCCCATCGTGGACGCGTTACCGCCATGGTAAGAATTGCGCAGCGCGATGACGTCGTAGTTGCCGGTGCAGGCCCGCGCCATCAGGAGCGCGAGATCATTCGCTTCCGAGCCTGAGTTCACGAAGTAGCAAACTTTAAGATCGCCCGGCATTTTCGACGCGAGCTTCTCCGCATATTCGGCCACGTTCGGGTGCAAGTAGATGGTGGTGGAATGTTGCAGCACTTCGTTCTGGCGATTCGCCGCCGCCACGACGTGCGGGTGACAGTGCCCCACGCTCACCGTCACGATTCCCGCGAGTGCATCCAGATAGCGGCGCCCGGTCTCGTCGTAAACATACTGGCCACGCCCTTCCACGATCATGAGGGGCTTTTTGTAATAGAGAAAAATTGCCGGATTCAGAAATTCCTTCCGCAAGCGCAACACTTCATCCGGCGATGGCCCCGTGTAGCTGCGCGGCTGATGATCCGATGGCGGCAGTTCTGGCGTCTTCATCTTTTTGTCATGTTGAGCGAAGTCGAAACATCTCTCACTATTGCCCGGCGCGGTCGAGGAGCCTCGAAGTGCGGAAACAGTCAGAGATCCTTCGCCCCGCTCAGGATGATATGCTTTTGTGGTCCGTGATCTTCGGAAGTCATTTTGCGCAAGGCGAGATAGAGCGTAAACGCGATCCCGAATCCGACGAACCATGCGTAGTCGTAAAGTTTAACTAAAAATCTCGGAACCAAGGCGGCGTCGATTAGTTGCACGTGCACCAGAAAGCCGGGCAGATTCGGCAGAATCGCGAGTGTGAGTGCGACGACCGCCACGATGCTGACGCCGTTCGTGTAGCGGTACTCGCCGTCAGCTTGATAGAGCGCGGCGAGATTGAGTTGGCGGCGACGAACCACGAAGTAATCCGCAATCATGATTCCGCCGATTGGACCGAGCAGCGCGCTGTAGCCGACGAGCCAGGTAAAAATGTAGCCGGACGGATCGGCCACGAGCTTCCACGGCATGATGAGAACGCCGATGATTCCCGTCATCAATCCACCGAGCCGAAACGAGATGCGCCGTGGCGCAAGGTGCGCGAAATCGTTCGCCGGACTGACCACGTTCGCTGCGATGTTGGTGGCGAGGGTGGCGACGCAGAGCGCGAGCATCGCCACGACGAGAACGGCGGGATTGGTAAACCTCGTGAGCACGTCGACCGGATCCCAGATGGTCTTGCCGTAGATGATCGCGGTCGCGGAAGTCACTGCGACACCGATGAAAGCATAGAGCGCCATCGTCAAGGGGAGACCGAGCGCCTGTCCAAGCACCTGGTCGCGCTGCGAGCGGGCGTAGCGCGAGAAGTCCGGAATGTTGAGCGAGAGCGTGGCCCAGAATCCGATCATGCCAGTCAGAGCCGGAGCGAAGAACGATGCGAACTGGCCCGCTTTCGGTTGCCCGGGCGCGAAGGCTGACGGTTGCGAAAGAATCGGACCGAAGCCACCGGCATTCCGGTAGGCCCATCCGAGCAGGAGCAGCCCAAGCACGTTCAGGAGCGGCGCCTTGATGTTTAACAAGAGCCGGATGGATTCGATCCCTTGGTAGACGACCAGCATGTTGATGCTCCAGAAAAAGAGGAAACATGCGAGTTGCGGAAGGTTGATGCCGAGCAGTGGCGAAGCCGGCGCGGCTGCGAGCGCCGGAAAGAAAACGGCCAGAATCTTGTAGATGGCGTTGCCGCCAATCCACGTCTGAATTCCGAACCAGCCGCAGGCGACAAACGCGCGCATGAGCGCGGGGATATTCGCGCCCAGCGTGCCGAAGGACGCGCGACAAAAAACCGGAAACGGAATGCCGTATTTTGTGCCGGCGTGCGCATTCAGGATCATCGGGATCACCACAATTACGTTCCCAAGGAAGACGGTCAGGATCGCCTGTGACCAATTCATGCCGCCGTCAATAAGCGATGAGGCGAGCATGTAAGTCGGGATGCACGCCGACATCGAAATCCAGAGCGCCGCAATGCTGCCGAGACGCCACCGCCGCTGGGCGCGACTGACCGGAGCGAGATCGGAGTTGTAGAGAGGGCTCTGCTCTAT
>JACCXL010000005.1 GCA_013697015.1 Chthoniobacterales bacterium
ATTCATAGCTCGCCTGCCGGTAAACGATTGCCGGTGCGCAGCGCGCGGTATATGAAACCGGCGTGACGACGTTTGCGGACATCGAGGCGGCGCGCGACCGCATCGAAGGGGCGGTCTACCGGTCGCCATGTCAGCCTTCTATTCCGTTGAGTGAAATCACCGGGATGGATATTTTGTGTAAGCTCGACAACCTGCAGCGCACGGGGAGTTTCAAAGAACGGGGCGCACGGAACGCGCTGGCGCTGCTGCCGTCCGGTCAGCAGCATCGCGGGGTCATCGCGGCATCGGCCGGCAATCACGCGCAGGCGCTCGCTTACCAGGGCCGGCTGCTCGGAATCCCCGCGACCGTCGTGATGCCGCGATACGCTCCGCTGATTAAGATCGGCAACTGCCAGAAACTCGGCGCAACCGTGATTCTGTATGGAAACGATTTCGCAGGAGCTAAAGCGCGGGCGCACGAAATCGCAGTCGAAGAGGGACTCGCTTACATCGACGGATACGATGATCCGGCGATCATCGCGGGACAAGGCACGATGGGCCTTGAAATTCTAGAGCAAGTTCCGGACGTCGCGGCCGTAGTCGTCCCAATCGGCGGCGCAGGCTTGATCGCAGGTGTGTCGCTGGCGGTGAAAACGAAGCACCCCGATGTGCGCGTGATCGGGGTTGAAGCGGACCATGTCGCCAGCTTCTCGGCCGCCCTGCAAGCGGGTCAGCCTACCTGCATCGCGATGTCGGCGACGCTCGCGGACGGCCTCGCCATTCCACAGGTGGGCGCCAACGCTTTCGCGATCGCGCGCCCCCGCGTCGATAAAGTTGTGACAGTGACGGAAGAACAGATCGCAATTTCCATTTTGCGGATCGTGGAACTCGAGAAAGGCGTGGTCGAGGGCGCCGCCGCCACCCCGCTCGCAGCGTGTTTGTCGGGTCAGCTCTCAGAGCTTGCCGGCAAACGAGTAGTGCTTCTGCTCTGTGGCGGAAACATCGATCCGAACGTACTCAGTCGCGTGATCGAACGCGGCTTGGTGGCGGACGGGCGGCTCTGCCGGTTTACTGCTGTGATCAGCGACCGCCCGGGCGGACTCGCGGATCTGGCCACACAAATCGCGTCTACCGGCGCGAGTGTGAAACAGGTAGTGCATGATCGCGCCTTCGCCGGTTCCGACATCTCGGCCGTGCAGGTTCTGTGCACTGTCGAAACGCGGAACCGGGCGCATCTGCTCGAGCTGCGGGAAAAGTTGCAAACGCACGGCGTACAGACGTTCGATTCCAACTAGCGGCGCGCTCGTCAGCTCACGCGCGCCATTTCGCTTGAAGCGGAGGAGCCTCTCCGTACCATCACGCATGGCTACGGCGGGAACGGCTTTGGTCGAAAAACCGGGGAAAGCGAGCGCACCTCAAACGCATAGCACCGATGGCCAACAGCCTGAAAAATTCGACTCGTTTGCCCGCCGGCACATTGGAGCGAACGACGAGACGATCGCCGAAATGCTCAAGGTTGTCGGCTTTCCTGATCTTGATGCTCTGATCGACGCGACCGTTCCAAAGAACATTCGGCGGAAGCAAGCGCTCGACCTTCCAGCCGCTAAAACTGAGCGTGAGGCATTGCAGGAATTGCATCAGATCGCATCGAAAAACAGAGTCGCTCGCTCACTTATTGGCGCTGGCTACCACGATTGCTTCACGCCGCCAGTCATTCAGCGCAACATTCTGGAGAATCCGGGTTGGTACACGGCCTACACCCCCTATCAGGCGGAGATCGCCCAAGGCCGCCTGGAAGCGCTTTTGAATTTTCAAACCATGGTGACCGATCTGACAGCGCTCGACATCGCGAACGCTTCGCTGCTCGATGAGGCGACCGCCGCGGCCGAAGCAATGGCGCTGTGCGCGGCGGTGAAAAACGAACCGCTGGACGGCAGCGCGTTTTTTGTTTCGCAGGATTGCCATCCGCAGACGATCGGAGTCGTCCGCACGCGCGCGCAAGCGCTCGGCATCCGGGTTCTTGTCGACGATCATCGCCAGTTCGATTTTAAGGAGAACGTCTTTGGCGTTCTTCTCCAATACCCGGCGACGGACGGTGCGATCTACGATTACACGGAGTACATTGAGCACGCGCACGCGAGCGGCGCGCTGGCGGTTGTAGCGGCGGACATACTCAGTCTCACGCTGCTGAAACCTCCCGGCGAATTTGGCGCGGATGTCGCCGTCGGAAGTACCCAACGTTTCGGCGTGCCGCTTGGCTTTGGAGGGCCGCACGCCGCTTATTTCGCCACCCGCGACACTTTCAAGCGACACATGGCGGGACGGCTGGTGGGAGTTTCACACGATGCCGCCGGTCGGATGGGATATCGCCTGGCGCTGCAGACACGTGAACAGCACATCCGCCGGGACAAGGCGACGAGCAACATTTGCACAGCGCAAGTCCTCCTCGCAGTCATCGCCTCAATGTA
>JACCXL010000006.1 GCA_013697015.1 Chthoniobacterales bacterium
AAAAATGCGCGCGCGATGGAGCAGCGGCTGATCGAAATCCTCAAGAAAAAGAGCGAAGACATCAATGACCTGCTCCAGGTCGAGAAGGAGCTCGGCCGTGTCCGCGAGCAGATCGAGCAGATGCAAGGCGAACTGAAATTCATGGATGCCCAGGTGCAGTTCGCGACCGTCACGATCGCGCTGGCGGAGAAAGACATGAATGTGCCGGCAGCGTTTCTTTTAAAAGAACGCGCGCAGCTCGCGCTCTATACCGCGGAGGTCGAGAAAATCTACAACGACATCAAAACGCTGGCGTCACCGAAAGTGCAGATCACAAACGCGCAGCTTGATCGCGACAATGCCGGTCGCGTTTCGGCGCGGGTCAGCGTCTTAATCGCTCCGGAGGAAAGCGAGGGCGTGATCGCACGCGTCAAGGCGATGGGGCGGGTCGAGAATTTCGAGGTGCAGACGGAACGCGTTGCGCAAGGGGGCACCGGCATGTCGGAAAACGCCCGGACCGAACGTGACAAGGTGGAACTGAATATCACCATTTCCCGAGAGGAGCAGGAACAGGCCCTGCAGCAAACAACCCTGCGCATTCGCACGGCGGAAGTGAACGACCGAACAAAGCAGCTCCGCGAGGTCGCGCACAAACAAGACGGACGCATCCGCAGCTCTTCATTTTCCCGGGATCCGAATGGTCGCGAATACGCCAACGTTTCGCTGCGCGTCCCGATGAAGAATTACGGCGCGTTGATGGAGTCACTCGGCACGCTTGGAAAGCTCGAGAACGTAACGGTGCAACGTCAGGATCGTTCCGACGCGCAAATCGATGAAGCGAGCGCGCCGGCGGACGTTTCCGTCCAGATCTACAGCCAGGGGAATATTGTCTCGGAGGAAACCGGCGTCTTCGCGACGTTGCGTCGAACCATCGCGCAAGGAGCCTCTGCGTTGATGTGGAGCGCGCGCATGATCGGGGTGGCGTTGGCGTTCATCATGCCCTGGGCGGTCGCGCTCGCGATCGTGGTTTGGGTCGCCCGGATCGTGAAGCGGGCGCGGGCGCAGAGGAAACGGACGGACGTCTAGTCTCTCGACCAGATCTCGGTGACAACAATCCCGCCCAGGAAGCTCGCTCGTTCGTCCTGGCGGAACCCGTGACTGTGCAGGGCGAGCGCCGGATCAATCAGGCGCGTGGCCGGAATCCGGGCCACCAGACGAAAAAATGCATACATCGTCGTGACGAGCGCGCATCCCGCCATTCGCGCAAATCCACTCGGAGGAATATGGAAGTCGGCTACGAGCCATTGGCTGTGCGAGCTCGACATTGCGGCGAGTTTGCCAATCACGACCGGCAGCGCGACGGCGTTGAAGCAATCCAGGAAGAAGTTTGTGACGATGAGGTCGTACCTGACGGAGCCCGGCTCCCACCGAACGATGTCGGCGCAGATGAAATTCACGTTTCCGAGCGCGCTCGGATTTGTGCGCAGCAGGCGCTTTCGGGCGAGTTTCAACATCCGCTCGCTCGCGTCTATGCAATCTATTTTCGCGCCCGGATACCGCTGTAGAAGCTCTGTGAGAAACCGTCCATCCCCTTCTCCAACGATCAGCACACGTTGAGGGCTACGGAGGTTTCGCAGCAGCTCCGTCCGCGCCCGTTGCAGAGCTGAACCGAACGCGATTCCCTCCAGCACTCGGTAGGCTGGCGCGATAAAATCGAAACTCACGCGACTACGGTCCAGAGCAGCGGGAAAACCGGCGTCAGAAGAACCAGATCCGCGAGCGCCACTCGTTCATCGCGACATAAGCGAGCGCGCTCCGCATGCAACCCGCCGAGAAGGAGGGAACTGACCGCAACGCAACCAAACACCGAAGCCGCTTCCGTGGCCCAGCCGACAAGCGCAAATGAAAACGCTGCGATCACAATCGCGAGGAACCGAACCCGTTTTTCCGTCGACGGATAATGAGTTGCGATCGACCACTTGCCTTGCGCCGTATCAAGTCGCCGTTCCCAAACAGCGATGCTGATGCAGTTCAGCGAGCACACGGCGGCGAAGGGGAAAAATGCGCGGAAGAAATCGTCATTCATCGTGCCGATCCGCACAAGAGGAACGAGCGTTGCGCCCAGCGCAAATACGGATCCGATTGCGATCTCTTTGATCGGGACCACGCGCCACAACCGCCCGAACCGATTCAGCGTCAGGTATGTCACCGCCAGCAGACCGACGAGGAGTCCGGCGCGGAAAATCTCGACGTCAAAGCGTCTCCAAATGAGGCAAGCGTCAGCGGCGGCGCCGACAAGGACTGCAGCCGACCAGGCGCCGCGATGCCGGGCGCAGAACATCTGTCGGAGAGAGTTCTCAGCCGCCATATCGAGCGCGAGACTATCCACAAATCGGTCGACGAGATAAATCAACCAAGCGGTAAGGAATAATGC
>JACCXL010000037.1 GCA_013697015.1 Chthoniobacterales bacterium
CCTCCCGGAAACCGGCCCGGACGTAGGCGAGGAAGATCAACACGCAGCCGATAATCAGGGCGCCCAGATCGATCACGATGAGCGCGAGATTGTGACCGGAAAATAGGATGCCCTGACTGCGTGTATAGATCCGAGCACCGAAAATGATGCCGACTCCGATGACGACGAATTTGATCCGCCACTGCATCGTTCCGACAGCGGAGCGAAACGTCTTTTCCACATTCATCAGGATTGCAACGGACGCGATCAAGAGAAGGCCGTTCAGGAATTTCGCAGGCTCCTCGTACCTGATCCACCACGCGCCGACGACATCGTTGAACGGCTGCACGTTGAGGAGGTTGTTACGTCCCCACACCACCACGCTAAGCGGAACAAGCAGCGCGAGAATCAGAAGAGGGCGGAAACGGGCGAGGAACTCGCGATAATTGCCGCGCGAATAAGTCAGGCTAAAGCCGAGCCATACTGACGGCATGAGCGCTTTGACCGTCAGCGCGAGCGTTTGCCACGTTGCGATCTCGTCGGCGGACGAAGCCTGCAGACTCAACCCTCCCAAAACGCTGTCGGCGGCGAGCAGACACATGCCGCCGCCGAAAAACCAGCTGGCTGCTTTTCGCCGTGTGCGCAGCAGGACGGCTGCTCCGATCAGGATACTGAAAGCAGCGGCTGCGTAACCGAGGAGAGACTGATAGTTCACCGTCGTTGGCATGGAAGCCGCGCTTTTCTGCAGGAGTGAAGTGCGGGACAGCCGGGCATTAAAACTGGTTTCAAAAATCGATTTTGGCCAGGGATTCGTTGTGGCCGGGATCGGCGATCCCGGCTACAGCCTTGCCATTCGCTGGGCGGAATCCGTTCTGCGACAGCCGCAAATCGCCGTTACGGAGTTTTGAAGCCGCTTTTGCTTTGTAGAAGTGTTTCACGCGGCGCCGTTGCTATGAATCAGGAAAGTAGGAACACAGGGAAAAGACACCTGTTTTTCTAGTTTACTTCCTGCTTTCCTGCTTTCCTGCGTTCCTGATTTATCTTTTTTACAAGGCAAAACCGCTTCCAGTCTTAACGACGGGGCTCCGCGAAAGGTGGGGCGGTACGGAACCATAAGCTCAGCGTGGGGATGATAGCAATTCGGGTGCCGAAAGCCAAGGGAACGGACAAGCGGCCACCTCTACACCACTCGCCGAAATCTGTGCGCGGTCATTGTTTATTCCGGCGGACGCGACCGTTGCCGAACCGGTTGCTGTCTTAGGTCGCAGATAGCTTTTCCGAAATCAACTGGAGCGCCTCGATGAAGTTCGTGCCTGACGCGTCAAGTTCACCGGACGAATGCATCGGTCCGTAAGACATGCTGGCGCGTGCGCGTGTCGCTAAAGCGCTGGTCGCATTCGGGCAGTCAGTGCGAACCGTTCGCGCACGCTCCCAGTCCTAAAAAATGCTTTGCGGGATGTAAATAATGTCGCCGTCGCGGACGTAGAATGGAGGGCTGATTCCCATCATGGCCGCATTCACGTCGAGGGTCCGAGCGCGCTGCTGACCATTGCTCGTCCGAATGAGGCGAACATTCCGCAGGTTACCGAAAGCATTGGCCCCGCCCGCTTCCATGATGGCTTGGAGCACGGTCGTGGGTCGCTCGAACGCCAGTCTCTGCGGTTTCGCCACCGCTCCCGAAACGATTACCTGAGCTTCACTCTTATCGAGGGTGACAAGCACCTCCGTGGTTTGCAGTTGCGACTTGTAGCGTGCCGAGAGATCCGCTTGCAGAGCCGTCACCGTCTTGCCCGCAGCCTGCACTTCACCGATCAGCGGGAGGTTCAGGCGGCCGTCGGCACGGATCTTCTGCGCGCCATTCAATTCCGGCGAACCAATGAAGCTAAATCGAACGACGTCGCCGGACGACAGCAACACCGACGGATTCGGTGCGGCGGAAAATCCCGCGACCGGCCCACTCACTGTTGTTTGGCAGCTGGAGAGCAACGCGCCGAGCGCGATAACGATCAGCCCGCGGGTGAGCGCAGCGAAGGTCATAGCCTGCTGCCGACAAAATCTTTGCGCAACTTCAGAGATCATTTTGAGTCATTCCCATACAGGAGTGCCAAACGATTGCAAGGAAACTCCGCCCTTCTCCATCTCTCCGGGCAGCGTCGGACGAGATTGTTGGTTGCCGCCGAAATTTTCTGCCTGTGAAGCGTTACAAGAGAGCACACTCACCAAAATCCGTCGCGGATGGAACCGCAATTCTCTTGGGCAAATTCCTTTCGCCGTGGTTTGTATCCGTGTCTGCCATTGGACTGCCTGTCTCTGATCCTTCCAACTTTTCGTCCCCCAGATGTTCGATTCTGGTCTGGTCCGTCTACGGTTATTACAGGCTCATTGCAGATCAAATTCGGGTTGCCGATCTTCGTCCTGCGTCGGAATCATTTACACATTTCGCAGGATCAGCCGATTAGGAGTCGGCGAGAACAAAAAGTGTGATTTGTCATAACTCTCTGGATTCCTAAGCTTTACCGCAAGGAGGAGCATTCTTTTTGTGTGGCGACCGGATTTGGCCCAAGCCTTGCTGTTGTCATTCCGCAATCCCAACCGTAACTAATATGAAATCACTAAAGTATCTTATCACATTCGCGGCCACCGTCGCTGCATTAACATTGTCGGCGAGCGCCACTTTCATCGTCGCTGACAACCCAGGTGGAGCAAAGCTCTTCATTGACGTGGCGAACAAGGATGCTTCCGCCTTCAAGGGATTCGTTGGCAAGAACAACGCCTCTGCCCCCAATGTGGACATCAGCACCACGGGGAACGTAGATACCGGCAGCGGATTCGCGAACATCAAACCGATAAAAGACGGCTCGCTCACGGAACTGATTTTCACCCCGGTGGATCCCAACCTCTTCGCTGATTTCTCATTCCGTGGCCAACTGAATGACGGTGCGAACGGGACGGTGACCCTCGTGGTACAGGATAATCAGGGAGGCGCCCCACAAACTTTCATGTTCACTGGCCTTGGCGGGCCTAACGATTTCGCACGGCAAGGCATTATCTCGCTTGACGGGGAGACGATCCAATCGATCACACTGACCAGTGACTTCAAAGAAGTAAAGCAGATTGAGTTTTCCTTTGCCCCAGGGGCACAGGTTCCGGACGGCGGCATGACGGTCGCGCTTCTCGGCGGCTCGCTAGCCGTAGTGGAAGTGCTGCGGCGCAAGTTCGCGAAGCGCGCTTAGAACTTAATAATTGAGTAGAGACGCGGCGGGGGAAACCTCGCCGCGTTTTGTCTTCCGGTTACTCTCCCCGGTAGTTTCCCTCGGCGAGATTGGAAGTGCCGCCGAACCATGGCAATAAAAATTTACCCAGGAGGAGCTGGACTTGGAACAGCAAAAATGCGCTGACAAAAATGGCGAGGCGAAAACGGAACGGGAAAAGATTTTCCCGGTCCGGTCCTCACTCGCCGTTGTGCCAGGCGGTGAATCAGAGGACTGTTGCATTAGCGGAGAGTGATTCTTTTCTTCGTAGAAATGTTTCACGCGGCACCGTTGCTACGAATCAGGAAAGTAGGAACACAGGAAAAAGGCACCTGTTTTTCTTACTTCCTGCTTTCCTGCGTTCCTGATTTATCTTTCTACAAGGTAAGATTGATTCTTTTCCGGCCTCCTCCAGCGCTTCCCGCCGCCCCCCGCACGGCTTCGCCATGCCGCAGCCACCAGAGCACCAGAAAGAGCGGGATCAACGAGAGCGCGAAAAAGAGTGGACCGCCCTTCCGGTGGATCACGCTGTGAATCATCTGGGGACCGATTTCGACGCAGAGCAGGCCGATCACGAGGATGCGAAAACCGTTCCGGATAATCCCGAGCGGGATGACGAACAACACCAGAAAAAGCCGCCGCCAGGTCTGGTGCAGAAACAGATTCGCTGCCAGAACACTCGTTATGAAAAGCACCCAGCTCGACCGGATTCCACTGCACTCCTGCGCCACTTCGATCACGATTCCGGGCAACTGAAAGATGGTCCCGTCGCGTACCGTCGGCGTCCCGCTGAGACTAAAAAACAGGTTGGCCGTTTCCGCCGAGGCCAGCTTCGAGGCGGTCTCGAGCGTATCTG
>JACCXL010000043.1 GCA_013697015.1 Chthoniobacterales bacterium
TTAGTGAAGTGTGCGGAGAACGCAGGGAGTTGCCAACGCTTCGATTCGGGTCGGTTTGACCGTATCATCTTCCGATTTTCGAAGGATCGGAAGAAGAGGGAGAGTGAGAGCGAGAACACAGCGTTATTTCGTCCGGGCGCCCGTGAGTCAAACTGGGTCCGGCGACGTTCCGTGTGGGTCAAACGCATTGACCTCGCGGCGGTTGGTGCCGCACGCTGTCACGATGAACGAGCAACAGATGAATCCGTGGATCGAGATCGCGCCGGGCATTCGTCGTCGCACCGTCACATCTGGCGGGTCCATGTATCAGATGATCGCAAACCTCGAAGCCGGCAGCGTCATGCCGGCGCACCAACATCCGCAGGAGCAAATTGCCCACGTCTTGCAGGGGCGAATGCGACTCGTTGTTTCCGGCCAGCCCCACGAACTGACCGCTGGCATGGCCTATTATCTGGGCGCGAACGTGCCACACGGCGTTGAAACGGTCGAGAACACTGTGGTGCTCGATACCTTCAGCCCGCCCCGTGGCGACTATCTGGCGATGGACGAGAAGGCCATGAAAAAGTGGTCCGGCCTTGGGCAGTGAAATTTACCTCGCCTCTGCGGCGCGCGAAGCGATAGCGTGTGCGCTTCGGGTAATTCATCTAACAAATTATGTTGCACATCATCTGGTCCATCGTTGTCGGTTTCATCATCGGGCTCCTTGCGCGGGCGATTATGCCGGGCGTTCAAAATCTGGGTTTTCTCATGACGACGCTGATCGGCATCGGCGGCTCGATCCTGGGGGGCTTAATCGCACGCCTTTTCTCGAAGCCGGAGCCGGGTTCGGGATTTCATCCGGCTGGATTAATCATGTCGATCATTGGCGCGCTCCTCCTGCTTTTCATCTGGGGCCGCTTCCATCCCGGAGTTTAGGCTTCCACAGGCCCGGTGGCCGAGCACCGGTGGCCCGTGATCCTGGAGTGCTCACTCGATCGGTCAGGAGCGGAATCCTGCCGCTTGAGAACAGGAATCCGCTTTTCTCGCACGCGTCCTCAGAATCTCTGTGGCACCGCCGGTTTTAGCTCGTACTCGTAACGCTTCCACCAGTGCTCTCATTTATTATCCCGGCCTATAATGAGGAGCTCGAGCTGCCGCTCACGCTCGTCTCGGTCCACGCCGCCGCCGCTTCCGCGCACCAACCCTACGAAATCTTGGTGGTGGATGATGGTTCCACGGACGAAACAGCCGCGCTGGCGAGGGGGGCTGGCGCGCGCGTCATCTCGATCAATCGCCGCCAGATAGCAGCGGCACGCAATGCGGGCGCGGTGGCAGCGAAGGGCGATGTCTTGTTTTTCGTGGATGCCGACACGCAGATCTCGTCCGGCCATGTCTCCTCCGCCTTGCGGGCGCTGCTGCATGGCTGCGCGGGAGGAGGCGCGCGCGTTGTGACCGACGGCAAGATTCCGCGTTGGGCACGAATCTCTGTTTATCTATTCTGCCGAATCTACTTCGCCGCGAATCTCGGTGCGGGCGCTTTCCTTTTCACGACGCGCGCCAATTTCGACCGCGTCGGTGGTTTCGACGAGCAATTCTTCGCGGGCGAAGAAGTCTACTTTAGCCTGGCATTAAGAAAACTCGGACGTTTCGTCCTGCTCGACGAGCCCGTGCTGACTTCCGGGCGAAAACTGCGGATGTATTCCTCCTGGCATGTTTTGTCGCGCTCGCTTGCCATCATCGCCGGTGGAGAACGCGCGGTGCGCTCGCGGCGGAAGCTGGATTTGTGGTATGACGGCAAACGGGAGCAAGGCGCCGAGTGAAACAAAAACGGGCGCCTCGAATTCGTCCTCCAGACATTCGGATCGACATCGCGCGGAGTGCGGCGGAGATCGGCCACTGCCATGCTGTGATGCACGAGCTGCGACCGCGCCATGCGCAGCGGGCCGCGTTTGTTCGCCAGGTCCAGAAACAGCAGCGGGAAGGCTTCGAGCTCGCTTATCTCGAGGCGGGCGGAGAAGTTCGCTCGCTCGCCGGCTACCGCATCATGGAAATGCTGTTTTCGGGCCGAACGCTTTATGTAGATGATTTGATCACGCGCGCAGCCGATCGCTCCTGCGGCTTCGGAGGGCAGCTGTTCGATTGGGTCGTCCAGCGCGCGCGCGATCTAAAGTGCGACGCCTTTACGCTCGACTCTGGGGTGCAACGCTTTGGGGCGCATCGCTTCTACCTTTCGAAGCGCATGAACATCGAATCCCACCATTTTATGCTGCAATTGTGATCGCAACCCGGCCTTGCCATCGGGCGTTCTTCATCTACAATACCGGCTTCGTTTATGGCAGAAAGTAGTGACACGATGGATCTGAAGGAGTTCCAACTCCACGATAAAGATACCGGCAGCGCCGATGTGCAGGTTGCACTTCTCACCCGCCGGATCGCTTCGTTGACCGAACACCTCAAGACCAATGCCAAAGACCATTCCTCGCGCCGTGGCCTCCTGAAAATGGTGGCGATGCGCCGGAGCTTGCTTGATTACCTCAGTAAGTCGGAGTCCGACCGGTATAAAAACCTGCTCGAGAAACTCAACTTGCGGAAGTAACTGGCAGCGATCTGACGCTCGCGTCCATGATTATCGGCAGCCTTCCACTGCGTGGACGATTTCGTCCACCTTCCATCCGTTGCCGCGCCAGATTTTCACGATTTTCCCAGCGCGATCGATTAACGCGGTCGTCAGACCGTGGCTGATGGTACCGCCCTCGGTTTGTTTGTAAACGGCGAAGCCCTTCGTTAGGTCGTCGATTTCGGAAGGATCGCCGGTCGCAAAACGCCACACTTTCGGGTCCGCGCTTTCGTGCTCGCCGTACTGCTTCAACACTGCGGGAGTGTCGAACTGCGGATCGATCGTAATGCTGAGCAAACGAGCCTGCGCCAACGAGGCGTCACCCGCCTTAATTTCGGCCTGCAGTTCGGAGAAATTCTTCGACATGCGCGGACAAAACGTCGGCATCGCGCATCGCGTGAAAATGAAGGTTAGAATCCACGGATGGCCGCGGTAGGTCTCGAGGCTCATCGGTTCACCCGCTTCGTTCGTCAGGTGAAACACGGGCAGGACGTCGCCTTCGCCGAGACGCTGCGTGGTGGAACTAATCGGCGGCGGCG
>JACCXL010000090.1 GCA_013697015.1 Chthoniobacterales bacterium
CCGCTGACCGCGCCCGTATTGTTAATAAATGTGCCACTACCCGCGGTCGCGAAACCGCCGAAGCCAGTGTGACCGGGGGCTGTTTCGTCAACCGAGGCGCCGTTGTTAATAAATATCCCATTGCCCGCGGTCGAGGTGCCGAAAAGGACAGTGAAACCCTCAAATGCACCTCTAAACGCGCCGCCATTGTTAATAAAAGTGCCACTACCCGCGGTCGAGGTGTCGGAAAATTCAGTGAAACCGCCGCCTGCGCTGTAGCCCGCGCCGCCGCCGTTAGTGAAAGTACCGCTACCCGCGGTCGACGCGCCGGAGAAGGTAATGCCACCGCCGCCCGCTTCGCTGGCCGCACCGCCGTTGTTAGTAAAAGTGCCACTACCCGCGGTCGACCTACCGGAGAAGCTAATGAGGCCACCGTGTGCCTGATTGACCTCGCCGCCGTGGACAGCGAACGAGGCGTGATCTGCTGTCGAGCTGTCGAGGAAATCGATCCCGGGGGACCCTGCGAATTCGGGAAGGCCAGGACCGCCATTAACGACAAACATGGTGGAGCTTCCGGCAGCCGCGCCGTTTATAAACCGAAATGCTGGCAGGAAGCTGGTTCCACTACCTGTGCTAACGAAAGTCTGCCTGATCCCGGAATGGTTAATGATACCGGTGCCACCAAGGGTTAGCGTCTTTGGAATACCGGGGGTGATGGTATAAGCACTCGCGCCGGCGCTAAAGGTGAGTCCATTTACTTCCACTGAATCAGAAAGAGAAATCGCGGTCCGATCACTCGCGTCAAAGACGGCGCTCTCTGCCGGGCTGTTGGGGACGGTCGTGGGGAGCCAGTTCGTGGCAGTGTTCCAATCATTAGACAACGGCTTAGCAAACCAGGTCGCACTGCCGCCGTAGCTGGTCGGCATGCTCAGCAGCGAGATGAGCGCGAAGGCTGCCGCTGCGAGTGAGCGCGCCAACACCCTTTCGTTAGATGCGATTGTCTTGTCTTCGCGCACGGGCTTGGCCTTTCCCCTCCTTCGGCACAGATTTCGTGCGGCACAGCCTTCTGGAAATCATGATCTTTGTCAATAACGAAACCATCCACGCTCCAAAGGATCGAACGAATTGACGAGCCTGATGCGAGTTGCCTGAGACATTTGGTTGACCGCAAGCTCCCCCTTATCGATGGATCCGGTCGCACGAGTTGATTCTCAACCAGGGACGGGATTTTGTTTGGAGGAATAACTGGCGCCGCGCTGCGCCGATCCAGCTTGCATCGGGACGCAGATCAAAGTGGCGGAAGTCTTCCGTTTGCGAGCCCCTGAAAATGGCCAGTTGGAGGCCAGCGCGATTCTCTTTTTTTCCTGAATTGAATCATCGCTCAAACTGCGGATGTTGGTTCAGATGCCCCCCGAACATCTGACGCACGAAGAAATGCCGGATCGCGTCGCACTGCCGCAGCACGAGTGCGGCATCTTCGCAGTCTATGGCCATCCGAACGCGGCGGTGCTGACCTACTACGGCTTGTTCGCCTTACAACATCGCGGGCAGGAGAGCGCCGGCATCGTGACCAGCAACGGTCCGGGTCATACATTTCAGATGCATCGCGACATGGGCCTCGTGTCGCAGGTCTTCGGCGCGGATGAGCTGGAGCGATTGAAAGGCGCGCGTGCGGTCGGTCATACGCGCTATTCGACCACGGGATCGAGCACATTAAAAAACGCACAGCCGTTTATGGTCGATTGTTTCCGCGGCCAGATCGCGGTCGCGCACAACGGCACCCTGATCAACGCGGCGGTCCTGCGCGACGAGCTCGAGCGCAAGGGGTCGATTTTCCAGACGACAGCCGACAGCGAAATCATCCCTCACCTGCTCGCCCAGCCGCAGCAGAACGGCGGCAGCCCGCTGAGCGTATTGCGGCGGCTGGAGGGGGCCTTCTCGCTCGTCATCATGAGCGAACGCGAGATCATCGGGGTGCGTGATCCGTTCGGTTTTCGTCCGCTCGTTCTGGGCCGGCTCGACGAAGCATATATCCTGGCCTCCGAAACGTGTGCCCTGGATCTGGTGCACGCCGAGTTTATCCGCGAGATCGAACCGGGCGAAGTGCTGATCATTAGCGAAAATGAAATCCGATCGGAGTGGCCGTTTCGGGACGAATCGCCGGCCTTTTGCATGTTCGAATATGTTTACTTCGCGCGGCCAGACAGCCTGATCGGCGGAGTGAACGTGGCCAAGGTTCGCACCGAGATGGGCCGCGAACTCGCACGCCGTTTTCCCGCCGAAGCGGATATCGTGGTACCAGTGCCTGACTCAGGAAATTACGCCGCGCTGGGATTTGCGCAGGAGCTGAATATTCCTTACGAGCACGCCTTTGTGCGCAATCACTACATCGGCCGGACATTTCTTCAGCCCAGCCAGTTGATCCGCGATTTCGACGTGCGCGTGAAACTAAACCTGATCAAAGAAGCGGTCGCCGGGAAACGCGTGGTGGTAGTGGATGATTCCATCGTGCGCGGAACGACGGCGCGCGCACGCGTCGTAAATCTACGAGAGGCCGGCGCGAAGGAAGTGCACATGCGCGTAAGCTGTCCGCCGCATCGGTTCGCCTGTCATTACGGGATCGATTTTCCCGACCCGGAAAAGCTGATCGCCAATCAACTATCCCACGAGCAGATTTGTGAATATCTCGGGGTCGACAGTCTCGGCTACCTCGATGTGGAAGGAATGGTCAAAGCGACGGGCCAGCCCGCGAATCACTTCTGCCTCGCTTGCTTCACCGGTAACTATCCGCTCCCCGTCGATCCAGCGCTGGACAAATTTATCATGGAGAAGCGCGAAGGCCGCTCCAAGGCGCTGGCGGCGGAAGAAGCGCATCCCGAGTTGTTCGCGAATCTGCAATAACTTGGCGTTAGGTATTCGAGAGTGACGAATTTTCTGGCGCCGCTACTCTGCGAGGACCGGTGCAACGAGCGCTTGTGAAAAAGAATGCCTACGCGCGCTCTGGCGTGGATATCGATCTGGGCAATTTCGTCAAACGCCAGATCTACGCGCGCGTCCGCGAAACGCACGGGCCGGAAGTGCTCGGAAAAATCGGCGGCTTCGGTGGTTTGTTCGCGCCGGATTTCTCCGGTCTGCGCGAGCCCGTGCTGGTGGCGAGCGTTGATGGCGTCGGCACAAAACTGAAAATCGCCTTCGCCATGAAGAAACACGACACCGTCGGCGCGGACCTGGTGAATCATTGCGTGAACGACATCGCCGTTCTGGGCGCGCGGCCGCTGTTTTTTCTCGATTATATCGGCGCCGGCAAACTCGAGCCGCGCGTTTTCGACCAGCTGCTGCGCGGCTTCACGCGCGCGTGCCGCTCCGGCGGTTGCGCGCTGATCGGTGGCGAGACGGCGCAAATGCCGGGAATGTATGAGCGCGGCGAGTACGATCTCGCGGGCTGCATTATAGGCGTGGTGGAGCGCGCAAAAATCATCGACGGCAAACGGATTAGGCCGGGCGATGTCATCCTCGGCCTCGCCTCGACCGGGTTGCACACGAATGGGTATTCGCTCGCGCGCAAGATTCTATTCGAAAAAATGGGGTTACACGCGAGGTCGAAGCTCGATGGACTGGCCGGGTCGATCGGCGCGGAGTTGCTGCGCCCGCATAAAAATTATCAGCCAATGCTGGCGAACATTCCCGCGGAGCGCCTCCATGGCCTCGCTCACATCACGGGCGGCGGGCTGATCGATAACCTGCCGCGCGTCCTGCCGAAGACTTGCGATGCGGTCATCGACACCAACAGCTGGATCGTGCCACCGCTTTTCCAGATCCTGCAAAAGCAGGGCCGGATCGATCCCGCAGAGATGTATCAGGTGTTCAACATGGGAATCGGTATGACCGTGATCGTGGCAAAGGAAGACGCGCCTACGCTGACGCGTGAATTAAAAGCAAAGGTGATCGGCCGCGTGGAACGCGGAACGGGCCGGACGCGTTTGCTGTTCTAAGATGTCGTGCGCGCCCGCGACTTGGGTCGATCAAACCTAGGCGTCGTTCCCTTCGCCGCCTGATTTTTCGCCTCTCCAGCAGTCGCAGCAACTCTGCGGCGACTGCGATTGCAATGGATGAAGTTCGCCTAAGCCCTACCCGGCAGAAGTAGTGGCGTACTATGGTTGACAGATGACACTAAAAACTCGTCTAGCTCGAGGCGGACAATCCATCCGTCGTACACGCCGACTCCGCTTAAGTACACGCGCCAGTTATGCGGAAAGCGTAAGTGACGACACACGTCTATTAACTATTCGAAAGAAGTTAGTTGTCCTGAGGCCTAAGAGCCGCTAAGAACGGGGATGGACTTATCCTTAAGAACGCTGGAATCAGCGGTATCACTCCGACGTCAAATCGATGCGTTGGAGGCACGACTCGCCTCGCTTATGGGCGGCTCGTCAGCCTCTGGCTCGACCACCACCACCACAACAACACCATCATCCAGAGGCGGCAGGCGGCGTCGCGGCATGTCAGCGCAAACGCGCGCGAAGTTATCGGCGGCTGCGAAAGCCCGCTGGGCGACGCGGCGCGGACCGCAAACGAGTGCCAGTCCAGTTAAGAAGGGACGGCGGCGCAGTAACATCAGCGCGGCCGGCCGCCGCAAGCTTTCTGAGATGATGAAGGCTCGCTGGGCTGCGCGACGCAAAGGGAACGCGCGCGGTTAGCGCTCCGTAGTCCGAGCAGCAGCAGCATCGATGGGATTCGAGCAGTACCACGAGCCTGCCGACGAGCTGCCGTCGAAAACGCGAACGTTCGCGCGCATGATCGCGTCTTTAACCGAAGAAGCGGAAGCGATCGGCTGGTATGAGCAGCGGATTGCCCTGGAGGGCAACGCCGAAGCTCGTGCCATCATGCGGAATGCGCAGAAAGAAGAGTTCAAACACTTTGGCATGGACCTCGAGTTCCTGTTGCGTCAAAAGGCACAATGGCGCGAGATCCTGCAAGGAATTCTCTTCCAGAAGGGCGATATCGTGGCGCATGGAGAAGAATCGGAGGAGCAGGCCGATTAATCGATTCCGGCTCGCCGCAGCCTCTCTCGGCTCGCACGCTCCGGGGCGGTTAGCTCAGCGGTAGAGCGGCACGTTTACACCGTGTTGGTCGGGGGTTCGATCCCCTCACCGCCCATCGGCTGCTCTGAATCACCGCGTTGTCGAAATCCGGGCCGGGCTGAATGCGGCAATGTGCCGCAAGCTGGAGCCACGCCGATGTGGGGCGTAGTCGGCGGGCCGTGGCTACGGCCCAGACGTGGTATTTAAGGGATCGGTTCCTTCCTCCTAAAGGAGAGCGAAGCCTGCTGGGTGGCACTCCTGTGTCGAAGCGTGGCACGGCTAAGGCAGGCGCTCAAAGAGTCGAGAGGAAAAGAAAATTTTCGTACCTGCCAGACAATCGCGTGGCCGTTACCGACTTTGTCGTCGGTCTGCTGAAAGGCGATTTCTTCGAGCCTCGCCCGGAAATGCGAGCGATTGAACCAGGAGCCTATCTGGTGCAGCAAATCAGGCGAAAAGACCGTATAATGACTCCGCGCCGGCCCTCCCATTTCGGGAATACGATCCTCATAGACAGTTTTCTTGCGATAGTGATGCAGGAGTTCGCCGAGCGAGGTTAACGGTCGCTCCCTGTCAGCCGGGTCGGCATCTCGCTTCGGGACGATGGCAAAAATGAATCCGTTCGGCCTAACCACCCGCACCCATTCCTCAGCCGCAGCCAAAGGATTCGGCAGGTGTTCCCAAACGTGGGAATGCAATACAAAATCGGTGCTGCTGTCGGCGACTGGAATGCTTGCGGCGTCACCGGGTAGATCGATTTGCGCGATACGGCCGCAGTTCTCCAGTTGCATCTGTTTAAAAAACTCGTGGTCGTGAGCGTCCATCTTTGGCGTGAGACCCACAGCTCGCGTTTTTAAGCCAAACGGATTGTGGGCAGCGGGCCCAATTTCAAGCCCGGCGAGACCATCCAGAATTTTGTGCGCGAGCGAGGATTCCGGAAAAGTAATGCCCTTGTTTGTCTTGGGGATGGAAGCTTCTGTGGCCATGCGCGAGCGGGATCTTGGTATTTAACCGGAGAACTTCCAGTTGCCGCCGCGGAAAGAAGGTTCAAGTCCCACGTTCAATTGTAAATGGCTGAATGATCTGGTCAATCGTTGCGGGATCAAAACCGAGGATGCATAATGACTCGGACGAAGAGCGCGAGACAATTGCGGCGATCTGAATATCCTACCGCGATGATGCCGTCGTTGCGCTTGTCTTCATTCTTCCACACCTCGCTGCTTGTTCTCCCGGGTTTACTCTTCGCTCAAAACCTCGCCTTGCCGCGTCCATCCCCTGCCATGCAACAGGCGGCAGCATCGGCTTCATCAGCCGCCCCAGCCCCAAGCGCGACGCCGCAGCCAACAGGGCCCCAGCTGACGGAGATTCTGTTTAAGAACCTTAAGGTCCGCGGCATCGGCCCCGCTGTGATGGGCGGCCGCGTTTCAGAAATTGCGATCGATCCCCGCAATCCGTTCATTTTCTACGTCGGTCTCGCGACCGGTGGTTTGTTTAAGTCCAATGACAACGGCGTTTCCTTCGATCCAATCTTCGACAAAGAGGCTGTGCAATCGATCGGCGCGGTGTCCGTGGCACCTTCCGATTCCGATGTAGTCTGGGTCGGCACCGGCGAGGCCAATGATCGAAATTCCTCGGAATGGGGCAACGGCGTTTATCGTTCCAGCGACGGTGGCGCTACCTGGCAGCAGGTCGGATTGAAAGAGAGTCGGACCATCGCGCGCATTGTCGTGCACCCCGCGAAACCCGAAGTCGCATACGTCGCTGCGACCGGCCACCTTTGGAAGGACGGCGGCGAGCGTGGCCTCTACAAGACGACTGATGCGGGCAAAACGTGGAAGCTCGTCCTGCAAGCTCAGGACCCGGCGGCGGCGCGGACCGGTTGCGGTGACGTCGTCCTCGATCCCGCCAATCCGGAGACCGTCTATGCCACACTCTACGCGCGGCAAAGAACTCCCTGGAGCTTTACCTATGGCGTTGGCGCGACCGGCGGCGACGATGTCGGCGGTATTTTCAAGAGCACAGACGGCGGCGCGAGCTGGAGGAAACTGAGCGGCGGACTTCCGGGACAGACGGGCCGGATCGGCCTCGCGATTTCAGCCGCGAATCCGCGCATTGTGATGGCGGTGGTGCAAAGCGACGAAAACGGCGCGAGCGACATCAGCGACCTCCACAGCCGGCGCGGTGGCGTTTTTCGCTCCGAGGACGGCGGAGAAAAATGGATTCGAACGAGTTCGATAAACCCGCGCTCCTTTTATTTTAGCCAGATCCGG